>JAUWYH010000163.1 GCA_030615975.1 Candidatus Aminicenantota bacterium | reverse complement strand
GTATCTTGGTGAGTTATCAGGAATGCCCCATCAAGAGGCAATGAAGCGTGCTCATGAAGTCCTCTTTTACGTAGGCCTGGAGGAGAGTCGGTATCGGGTGGTGGAAACATATTCAGGAGGGATGAAGCAGAGGCTAAAACTGGCTCAAGCAATTATCCATGATCCAAGACTTATTTTTCTTGATGAGCCTACAAGCGGCTTGGATCCCCAAGGAAGAAAAGAAATACTGGAGTTGATCTTGGATATCTCTTCTAAAAAGGATATCCAAGTTTTGATTTCTTCTCATATTCTTGTTGATATTGAAGCCACTTGTTCTTATGTGGTGATTCTGAACAAAGGAAAAGTGGTGGCTCAAGGCGGAATGAGTGACCTCAAAGAAATAAAATACAGTCTCTATGAAATAAAAATAAAAGGGGAAACAAAAGAGTTTCTCCAAAGATTGAAAATTATGAAATGCAAAATAGAGGAGACCGAAGATGGAATTCTAAGGATTTATTTACCCCCTGATCAGAATCCTCAAGAAATTTTCCGGATTGCTGCCGAACAAGGAATTCAAATAAGGCATTTTATAAAGAGCCAGACTTCCCTTGAGGAACTCTTTGCTAAAGCTGTTGGAGTCGATTAATGACTATTAAAGAAAAAGGTTATACTCACTGGGATGGAGAGTTAAAGGAGGGGAAATTTCCTTGGAGGCCGATCACCAGATGGGGGATAAAATTAACCTTTAAGAAAAAATTCTTCAAGTTATTATTTTTCACATCTCTTGTTCCTGCCCTTGTCTATCTAGCAGGAATTTATATTTCAGAAAGATTAGAGGATTTCCGGTTCATGATTAAGGGGCCAACAGAGTTTATTCAGACTAATCCTGCCTATTTTAAATCATATTTTACCAATGATTTTCTTCTGTTTATGATGGTCATGATTTTGGTTTTTTGTGGCGCAGGCCTTATCTCTGATGATCTCAAATACAACTCGCTCCAGCTTTATTTTTCTCGCCCTCTTAAGAAAAAAGACTATTTTTTTGGGAAAGCATTTGTCATTGTTTTCTTCCTGTTTATCGTGACTCTCATTCCTGGGCTTGTTCTTTTTTTCATGAAACTTATCTTTTCAGGAAGTTTCAAATTTTTCGTTTCTTATCCCTGGCTCCTCGTCTCAATAATCGGTTATTCATTTCTTGTTACAGGGTTTTTTTCTTTTTATGCACTTTTTCTCTCCTCCCTGAGCAAAAACAGAAGGTATGTGGCTATCTTTATTTTTGGGCTGTATATTTTTTCTGATATTCTTTTTGGAATTTTCTATGGAATTTTTAGAAATCAATATTTTGCTCTTCTTTCCATAAAATCCAATTTGCAGCAAGTCGGTTCTTTTATCTTTAACCAAAAAACTCCGTATGATTTTTCTTGGTTTTATTCTTTTTTGATTCTGTTTTTTATCTGTGTATTGGCTGGTTTAGTCTTAAAAAAGAAAGTGAGAGGAGTGGAAATCGTAAAATGATTCTCATTATTGAAACACAAAATCTTTCCAAGTGGTATGGAAATGTTCTCGGCCTAAACGATGTTACTATCCAGATTGAATCAGGGATTACAGGAATTTTAGGACCGAATGGTGCTGGTAAATCAACATTTTTAAAGCTCATAACTGGTCAGATAAAGCCCAATATCGGGAAAGTGAAGATCAAAGGAGAAAAAATTAGGAATAATTATTCCCTTTTTTCGATAATAGGATTTTGTCCAGAGCAAGATTCATTTTATGAAGAGATGACAGGATGGGAGTTTATTACGAGCCTTTTAAAGCTTCATCATTTTTCTTCTACTGAAATTAAAGCCAGAGCTCAAGATGCCCTGGAAATCGTAGAATTGATTAATGATAAAGATAGAGTCATAAAATCCTACAGTCGGGGTATGCGTCAGAGATTAAAATTTGCCCAAGCCATTGCCCATGAGCCTGAAATAATTATTCTAGATGAACCTCTCAATGGTATGGATCCGTTAGGAAGACGGAAAATAATTAAACTTATAAAATCCTATGAGAGAGAAGGAAGGACGATCATTGTCTCCAGTCATGTTCTGCCTGAGATCGAAGCCATGACCAAGCGAATTATTCTTATCCATCAAGGAAAGATTTTTGCTCAAGGAAATATTCACTACATCAGGGATCTGATCGATACCCATCCCCATATTATCTCTATTAAATGCAGCAATCCGCGGGAGTTGGCTTCAAAATTCATCCACGAGGAATATGTCTTGAAAGTTCACTTTAGTTCTACTCGAGATTCTCTTTTAATTGAGACCAACAATCGGGATAAATTTTTTAGTCTCCTCCCTTCTTTATTTTTAGAGAGCAATATCGAAGTGAAAGAAATTACTTCCCCTGATGATAATCTCCAAGCGGTTTTTGATTATCTGGTGGGAAAATAAAATGAACGAAAAGATAAAAAAGGGCTTGCCTTCTTTCCTGAAATCGACCAAGGACGTTTTCTCTTTTTTCTTTTTTTTGGGAAAAAAAGCACGCAAGACAAAAGTTTTTTATCTGGTGAGTTTTTTTCCCGTAATCATGGTGTTAGTTATTAAGTTTGTTCAAATTTTTTCAGGTCTCCCTCATGTACAAGGAATTTTTATCTTTTCCAACCATATCATGGTTCTCTATCTTCAATTTCTCATCCTCATACTGGCTCTTTTTTTCGGGACCTCAGTTTGTTCAGAGGAGGTAGAGGGGAAGACTTTGACCTATTTAACCACAAGGCCTGTATCTAAGTCAGCCATAATCTTGGGAAAATATGCTGCTTACACGCTTCTCATCGTCTTGATGACAGGAATCGGCCTCATATTAACCTTTTTAATCTTGAATGTTAATAATCTGCTTGACTTTTCTCTGTATAAGATTCTGTTTAAATATACAATTGTCTTAATCTTAGGACTGATCTGCTATACTTCATTCTTCACTTTTATAGGAACTTTTTTGAAAAAATCTATTCTTTTCGGGCTTGTTTTCAGTTTTGGCTGGGAAAATGTCATTCAGTATTTCCCTGGCTCGACTCAGCGGTTTGCCATTGTCCATTATCTCAAATCCCTTCTTCCTTTTCCCTCCGGGGGTAGATTTTCTTTTCTTCTATTCCGTCTTGAACCCACATCTCCAGGTGTCGCAGTTGTTATGCTTTTTCTGATTACGGGTGTTTTTCTCGGTTTAGCCTGTTTGTTTTTTTCTCAAAAAGAATATATTTTAGAGGATTAAATTAGAGGTTCTTCTCTTCTTTTTTCTCTATTTCTTTAAGTTTATTTATCAGGTCTTCAGGGATACTGGCATAAATTTTTACATGGTCCGCAGTGGATGTAATCTCTATTTTATTGATCAATTCACCTATTTCTGGCTTCTCGGTTGCAGCCATTCCTCCCATAGCTTTCAGTCCGTTTAAGAGGTCGGCTACTTGTTGATTCTTGGCTTCATCACTGCTAATCACTTTTATTTCGGCAATGATGTTTTTATTTTTGTAATCGAAATACAAGGAGACTGCGTTGATGCCTTCTAAGCTACTGAGCATGGGGTTTTGAGAGGCAGCTTTGCTCATAGCTTCGGGAGGGATAAGAATGGCCCCCCAGAGCATGGCATCCTTATTTGCTTTTTCAATTAGAGCAGAAAGGGCCTCATTCTTGAAAACGTTTTCCTTTTTTTTCTGTAAGACATCGATGATAGATTTGACTCCAGTATCATCTCCAGCAATGATGTTTGAATCATCTATAAATGAAAAATATGGTTTATCCCCATTTTCTTCTTTCCAGGCATAAATTAAGACGCCGCTGTATTCTTCTTCTTGAAGCTCCTGGCCTTCTTCTGCTGCTTTTGCTTTAATCAAAGAAAGCAAAGTCTCTTTATCGTATTTTAAGTTTATTATTGCCCCACCTTTGGTCTTTTCTTTCTCCATCGCTTCTGTGACGGAAACCGCAACAAAATAAACATCTTTCTGTGGATCAATCCCGGTCATCTCAACAAACTCTTGGTATTTCTGATAATTTTTA
>JAUWYH010000040.1 GCA_030615975.1 Candidatus Aminicenantota bacterium | reverse complement strand
AGGACCTGTTGCTCCATAACCGAAATCTTCAAAGGAGAGAGCGAGATGTCCCCAAACTGGATCGTCTTTATAATGTTCCACGTAGGTGAACAGATCATAATCTTCGATGATATTCCGGTCTCCACGATAATAGACCTGGCTGGCAATGACCACCCCGTTGCCGAAGTCTTTTTCATGAGTCAAGGATAATTCAGTAGCATAATTGTCCCTCGTGTTTGGTGTCCAGGAGCAATCCCTAGTCTCTGCTGAGCCTCGGATACGATAGGAGTACCAGTCGCCATTCAACCAGATTTGTTCGTGGGTTATGCGTCCCGAAATGTTTCCACCAAAGTGAATCATGCCAAAAGGTATAGGATCAGAGAACTGTCCGTAGAAGGCTGTTAGCTTATGGGTGCCTCTGCCCCCAATATTCCAGACAACGCCTATCCTGGGCAGAAACCTAAGCGGCATCTTGATAATGGATATTTCCTCTGAATCAGAATAGTCGTGTTTTTCGATTCTAACTCCAGCATTGATGGTAAAGTACTCATTGAGCCTCCAGTCATCCATGAGATAGCCAATATAGCGCTTGGCATTAACTTTATTTACTCCTCTTCTATCTAGCATGATTCTCCAGAAGTTCAATCCATGCTCGTTCATATCAGTATAAACCGCTGTATCCAATTCAGCACGAGTAACCTCGCCATCTTTGTCTAAATCAAAGAAATCGGAGGTTGGGCCCCAAAATCTGTTCATGTAAGGTAGAAGCAGTTCTTCCATCTCACTCGGAGGCCAAATGCCCCAGGCAAGAAAATCTCCGAGTGTAGCACCACTCAGGCTGGGATCCACTGAAGTGCGGTTTTCTCCGAAGTAGTAGTAACTGTCGTCCTTATCATATTCATTGGAGTACATTACGCCTGCTTTGAACCGCATGTTGCCCATATACAATTCTGCATTTAGGCTGAACTGATCCCGTGTGTTGTAATCATCATTTGCACTTGGATAGCCCCCAAATGTGTAATTCTCGATGGACGGGTATTCGCCGGCCTTGTAATAAAGACTGTCCGGAATGCCTTCCTCCGTATAGCGGGGTCCACGTTTATACCCCCACGAATAATGTCCATAGCGGAGATCGACGATTAAATTTTCTCCATAGACTCTCTGATAATAAGCACTCCAAGTGCCCAAATCGTATTCGTACATGGGCTGCCGGGATTTGATTGTGTTTACGCTGCGATTGCCTTCTATACTATAGTCATCCAAGAAATACATAAAGGTAAATGAATCATTCTCACTCGGCTTTAAAGAAAGCTTTCCAAATAGACCCGTCCGTTTCTGGGCATACTCCACTTCTTCTCGAGTGGAAGAGGCAGATTCTGAAAGATTGAACATACTCGAGTTGTCTCTGTACTGGCCTGAACCGAAAAACCAGAGCTTATCCTTTAGTATCGGTCCGCCAAAAGTGGCAGCAGTATCATACTTATTGTCTTTGTATCCCTCGAGCATGGTTGGATCCGTCGCACCATCGTAAACACTCCCGCCGTAAGGCAAAAAGAAGCCTTTTGGCTGGGTATAAAAGTTTACGGAGCCTGAAAACCTGTTTCCTCCTGACTTGGTCACGATGTTTCCTACAACACCTTTTCCCCCTCCGTATTCAGCCGGAACACCAGAGGTCATAAGCTCTTGCTCTTGAATGACCTCGTTATTAAAGCTCATGCCAGCTGTTTGAGAGGTCAAGCTCATGATGTTCATTCCATCGAGGAAATAGAGATTGTCGCGGGAGCCTCGTTTACCTCCGATTCCTTGGAGTCCTCGGTCATAGTAATTACCGCCTCCTTTACCAGCCGGATCTTCGGGTGTATCCCTGCCCCCAGAGTTAGGAACGATATTTACGCCTGCGGCTAACTGGAGATATCCTACAAAATCTCGGGATATGGGAAGCGACTCGACAGTCTCATGAGTTACATGTTCGGCTACGACAGATTTTGTGGTATCAACAAGAGGAGAGACGGCAATTACAGTAATTTCTTCTTCAACTACTGAGGGACTCAACACGACCTGAAGAAGGGTTTGCCTGTTAAGAAAGATCTCAATTCGCATTAAAGTTTTTTCTTGGAATCCTGGAAGGTTTGATTTGAGTTCATAAATCCCTGGAGTCAGATTAACAAACAAAACTTCTCCGACCACACTTGTGATTAATGTCTTTGATCCCATCATCACAGGGCTTGAGAGAGTCATTGAAACACCGGGTAGAACATTATCTTCATCGTCAATGACTATGACTTTTAGAGTTCCCTTTTCAGCGGAGTATGTGATCGAGGTAATCAAAAGGATAGACAATAAAATCAACAAAGCTTTGAAGCTTTTTTTCATACTCTTTTTTTCTCCTTCTCCCAAATTTTTTGGGAAAATTTTGGCTCTGTCCTCCAAATCGGTTTCTGAAGGCGAGTCAAATTAACCATCGCCCTAGAGTTTAAAACTTCAAAATGAAGTTTTAAATTCTAACCTCTAAACAATTAGGTTTGAATTGTCTGCTGGATTTTCACCTCCTTACATATATTATTCCCCATCTCATATATTTTAATTTGCATATAATCCATCAGATGTTTAATATTCCATTTATATGCAATATTTATGCCAATATGATAACTTCTTTTATTTCATTTATTATCAGTAAATTATAAATTGCCGGTTCTATTTACCTACCGCATATGCGTCCAAATAATTGGATTCGTCCAATTTATTGAATCACATAAATTTTTCTTGAGCCGACTGGAAGCCAAATCTCCTAAGGCCTTGACTTCTCTAAGTTGAAGGATAGCTGAGCGAATTTAAAAGCTGGTTTCTCTTCCCGAGAAGACTGTGTCGCCTAATATCCATTATGTAAACTCGTTGCCTATTGTTTATTCTGTAGAGGCTTGATTTATCTTATATGGGGTTTGATTTATCAAATCCACCTTTCATAACCATTTCTTTTTCCTTGACTCGAATCCAGAGAATGGAATAGGATTTGGAAAAATTGGAAAAAAATAAGAAAAAGAGAGGTGGCTGAAAATTAGTCCATTATTAAGCAAATACGCTCAAAAAAAGAAGATAAAATATTTTATTAAAGACATTCCTAAATCAGCGAAAATACTTGAAGTTGGTTGTGGCAATGTCTGGCTCGGAATCTATTTAAAAAAAAACGGTTGGGAAAATTATGTTGGATTAGATTTAGTGCCTCCTGCAGATATTGTTGGGAATATCCTTAACTGGAAGAAACTAGGCATAAAAGGAAATTCTCTTGATGTAATAATTGCATTCGAAGTCATCGAACATATAAATTGCTTCCAAGAATTTTTTGATATTTTAAAGCCAGATGGATTATTAATGTTAACCTCTCCTGTCCCTCATATGGATTGGTTATGTAAATTATTAGAAACTCTGGGATTAAACCAAAAAAGAACTAGTTCTCATGATCATCTTATTTGTTTCAAGGATATTCCTCTCTTTAAGCCAATAGATGTAATAACTGTTGGGTTTATTGCACAGTGGGGAAAATTTAGAAAACCAATTATTAACGCCGCCCCAAGCCGATTTAAAACAAAAGGACGAAGTAAAGTTTGAAACATCATTAAGCAATTTATACTTTACACCCCCTTTTGTTTTGCCAATACTTTAGAAGGATTTATGATATTAGTAAAAATGGTTTGATATATCAAACCATAACATTTGCTTCTCCCCTAATTTCCCCTTCCCTAGCATGAAATAATATAAGAGTTCCATACGGATATGTCAACATTTTTGTTTGACAAATGACGCACATATTCTTATAATTCTAATTCTGGAGGTTAAAATGATCGACTTAATAAAAGAACTCAAAGACCTGATGGAGGAAAAAAAGATCAGCGCCATAGCCGCAGCCGGGTATATCCGATGCAGCCCGAGGCAGGTCGAACGATGGCTCAAGGAGGAATCGGTGCCTTCTCCTATCTATCGGGAAGCAATAAGGAGAGGCATAAGGCAAATAAAAAACCTGTGAAAATCGTCCATACACAAACCATTAGGAGGTCTGAGATCGTCGCACACAGACACTCTCAGAGCCTCTACCCATAGAAGGAAACGACAATGATTAAACTACCATCAAGAGGTAAGAACAGGGAGGCCGAAATGCGGGAATTCGCCGACCAGTTAAAAGAACTCGACGCGCAGATCGGCTTCAAAGTTTCAGCGCGGGGATGGTGTTATATCCTGGAAGGATACAACCTGATAACAAAGGCACAGTTCAACCTCGTCGAAACACTCATCAATGACGGTTGCCGACGAAACGGGACATTGCCCATCGATTTTGTGGCAAGAGAAGAGGCCAGGAAATTTAGTGGCATTGAGGAACCAGATGAAGAGAGTCCGGTCATGTACATGAGAGATATTTTAAACGAGGTATTGAATGCTGGGGATTATTACACGCCTGACTGGTGGGACGGAGAACAATATTACATTCAGATGGTAGTTGAGAAAATAGACTTGAAAACGCTGTTTGGGCCAGTGTGTCGGAAATTCCATATCCCGATTGCGACAGGGCGTGGCTGGAGCAGCATGCTGCAGCGGGCCGAATTTGCCCGGCGGTTCAAAACGGCGGAGGAAAAGAAGGGACAAAAGTGTGTCCTGCTTTACTGTGGGGACCACGACCCAGACGGGCATCGCATAGTAGATGAATTTTTGAGAAAGAACTTGGAGGACCTCATTGATATCGAATGGGCTGATGGCACGGCTGGCTACAATCCAGACCGACTTGATATAAAGAGGTTCGGACTCAATTATGATTTTATCACTGCCAACAAGCTAACCTGGATAGAGAATCTTATCACGGCAAGAGGGAAGGACCTTGCGAGTCCGTCCCACAAAAACCACTTTCTTCCCTATGTCCAGGACTATCTCGAAAAATATGGGCCACGGAAATGCGAGGCGAACGCACTTGTTGTGAAGCCAGACCAGGGAAAAGAGCTTTGCAGGGAGACGATAGAGAGCTATTTGGGGGAAGGAGCAAGAAAAAGATTCCAGAGGAAAAGGAAGGAGGTGGTGCGGATCGTCGCCGAATTCAGGGAAAGAACGGGCTTGGATGAGGCGATCCAGAAGGCCGTCGATTTGATTGAAGAAGAAGGAAAAAATTAAGGAGGCAAAAATGAAAAAAGAAGGGGGAAATAAAATGACGAATAACTTCAAAAAAAATCTTTTAATCTGCGGGGATAACCTGAATGCCCTTGACGATCTGAAGAAGCAAGGGATCAAAGCGGACTTAATCTATCTCGACCCTCCCTTTTTCAGCAATAAACAGTATGAAGTTGTGTGGGGAGACGAGGCGGAGGTGAGGAGTTTTAAGGACCGCTGGGCAGGTGGAATAAAAGTCTACATAGAGTGGATGAAAGAACGAATAGTAAAAATGTATGATGTCTTAAAGGATACTGGCTCTCTTTATCTTCATTGTGATTGGCATGCCAGCCATTATTTGAAAGTGATGTTGGATGAAATATTTATGAGAACCAAATTTAGAAATGAATTGATATGGTGTTATTCAGGACGGGAATTAAGTCAGAAACAATGGAACTCTAAACATGATAATATTCTCTTCTATACAAAAAGTAATAAATGGGTTTTTAATTGGGAAGAAGTAGCAGAAGAACCAGCACCTCAAGTTTTGGCTCAATATAAACACATTGATGAGAAAGGGAGAAGATATGTAATAAGAAGCAAGACTGGAGGAAAAGGATTATCAAAAGAGAGTGAGAATACATATCGTCAGTACTATAAGAAAGTCCCTCCAAGAACATGGGTTCATATCACATTTGTGTCTTCCTCACATGAACGTCTTGGCTATCCTACTCAAAAACCAGAAGCTCTTTTGGAGCGAATAATTAAGGCTTCCTCTAATAAAAGCAACTTAATTTTAGACCCTTTCTGTGGCTGTGGGACAGCTATGATTGTCGCCCATCGATTAAATCGAAAGTGGATAGGAATTGATATATCTCCTACTGCAATAAATATTATAGAGAAAAGATTAAAAAAAGTCGGAGCTATCAAAGGAAAAGATTTTGATTCTATCGGCATGCCCACAACAATAACAGAGCTAAAAGCATTGGAGCCTTTCGAGTTTCAGAACTGGGTGATAAACGAGATGAGGGCCAAGCAGAGCAAAAAGCTGGTTGGAGATATGGGACTTAATGGATACTACGATAAAACGATCTTCACGGAAAGTGCGGGAATTCAAGTGAAGCAGTCAGAGAAAGTTGGAAGAAATGTGGTTTTTAATTTTGAGACGGCGCTGAGAGCGGGCAAATATGAAAGGGGCTATATAGTAGCCTTCAGCTTCACCAAGGGAACACATGAAGAGGTGGCCAGGGCAAAAGGGGATGGGTTGGATATAAAGCTAATTAAAGTAGAAGATTTGCTCTTAGGGAAGATCAAGATATAAGGAGGATTAAAATGAATGAGCGAGAAATTCTTGGAAAAAATATTAAGCGTTATAGGCAGGTCAAGGGATTGATGCAGCAAGACTTGGCGAAAAAAGTAGGCCTGACCAAATATACGATTTCCAATATTGAATTGGGGAAACAAGAGAATCCCGGACTGAAATGCCTGGTCTCGATCAGCCAAGAGTTGGATGTCTGCCTGAAGGAATTGTTCATGGAGGATGCCAACTGCATCCCTTTGATAATTGTGGCATCCGACAGGAACATCAAGACCCTGAAAAAGATGTTTGTCGAGTTCAAGAGGATATTGGCGGATAAGGGAATCGATAGCTTTCGAATTAAAATCCTTTGAGGCGATCTCAGAGCTTTGTTTTTTAGGCAAGGTGAAAAATTTAATAAAAAGAGAGGTGAAACTTGAATGATGATGATTTTATCAAAAACGCAAATCTAAGACTTGAGAGGAGGCAAAAATTGAAGGGAAAAAAGAAGGGGTCGGCGACCCGGAAGCCGAGCGACCCCCGACATTCAACCGAAGTCAAACATCT
Source organism: Candidatus Aminicenantota bacterium (assembly GCA_030615975.1). GTDB lineage: Bacteria > Acidobacteriota > Aminicenantia > Aminicenantales > Aminicenantaceae > JAUWYH01. The sequence goes on along the minus strand of JAUWYH010000040.1, from coordinate 3,074 downwards.
TTTAAAGTCTAGGCAAAAAGAGCTTGAGAGTCAAGAGGTTAAACTGTTTATGAAATTCGTTGAATCCTATCCACCCGCCAGAATGAAAATTGATAAAGCATTGGCTATATGGAATTTTCTCCGTTTCTTGAAAAAAATAGGCTATTACATCATCGACGGAAAAACTGTTTTTTGTTTCCCTTTTAGCCACATGGTAAAGCTCAAAGACTTGAAATAATACGCCATGAAAAAGAGTGTCTCTATCCAAACCCCATTTTTCTTATTTTTCAAGTCCGGTTTTGGCACTCTCCGGGCTTGCCGCCTATCCTCGATTGTTTTATTAGCTTGTTTAGAATTCTAAATAACCCTTTTTTTGTTCTGGGAAAGAAAGATGAAGAAAAGACTTGACAAATGCTATCAAAAGTCTTATATTAATAGTGAGATGAGAAAAGAAAAAGAAACAAAGGAGGAAAGAATGCCAAAGACAAAACGGTTAACCCCAGCCGAAGAAGGGAAGATGGCAGCCCGCCAGGATGAATACGAAATTGAGGATGCACTAGTTCCCAAATATGCCATCCAACCACTAGCAACAGCCGTCCTAGTAAAATTCGCAAAGGGCGAAATCGACATGAAGAAATTGGCCCGCGAGGAACTTGAGAGCCGGGGCCTAGACATCAACGGATACCAATTGTAATTAAGGAGACTAGGATGAAACAAGAAAAATTCAATAGGCATGAGGCAGGAAGAATACTTGATGCTAAAAAGCATCATTTATTCTTTCAGTTAGGAAGTCAGATTCAAAACATCAAAACTCGCCAGTTCGGATTTCTGTTCGATGCTGATTATGCTCACGAGATGGCATTGTGGGCATTAGATAAAACTAAATGGGCATCAATTAGGGCTGCGAAGGCACTGTTGAAAGTGGGGCATATGATATGAATCAAATCATTAAATCAAAAAAGTTGCCTTCAAACCATGTCGTCATTCGAGTCAGGGATTATGATGGCAAGGTTATTGACATCATTTCACAGCCACATGATGGCACTCCTGAAAACATCATAAACCAGATGGGCAATCTCCAGAGCAAAACATACTGGATGGAGAACGCATCGGGAATCAACAGCCAGAATTTTGCCACAGATGAGAATGGTCAATTGAAGTGGGTGGTCGCCCCGAATTGCCTGAGCATGGCAGAGGTCGGGACTAAAGAAGCGAGATATATTTTAGGTGATATCTCAGCAAGGTCTTAAAGGAGGAAACAATGAAAGCAACAACAAAAGCAAAGCTAAAAAAATACGAAAAAACTGTAATGGAAGCTGTTAAAGCTGGTACAAAATATAATATGGCAAGGAAAGTGCTGTTGGAGTTGCCCCGAACGGATGCAATTAATAAGGCACTAGAAGAAATAGGAAAAAAGGTAGAGCATTATAAAGCTGTTTATAAAAACACAACCCACAACATAGCAGTACTCGAGTTAAAGGAAGGAATATAAAAAAGGCCATGAAAGAAAAAACAAAAGTCTTATTCGTCAGAATTCCTGAAGATTGGCTTGATAAGATCAATAAGATTGCCAAAAAAGAGTGTCGGACACAGGTATCAGTAGCAAGGCAGGCTATCAAGGAATTTCTTGATAGGGTAAAATAAAGCAAAATACTACTAATTGAAAAATTAAAGCCTATTCTGAAATAGAAGATGAAATAATTTGTTTAAATATTTAGCGAGGTGAATCATGGCAATTTATAAAGTCAAAGGAAAGAATGGAGAGTCCTGGGGCATAGATTTTTATGACAATGGACAGAGGATAAAGAAAATAATAGGAAGCAAACAGGATGCCGAACACTCTCTGTATTTGCTTAAAGCAGACTCTTTGAGAGGAGAATTGAATCTTATCAAAAAGAGCGACATGGGTTTCAAGGAGCTCACTGAAAGGTATCTTGAATACGGAAAAACCAACGGAAAAAGATCACTGAGGAGAGATAAGTTCTCTGTTAAAGCACTTATGGATCACTTCGGATATTTCAAGGCCTCCCAGATCAACCCGCTTCATATTGAAGGCTACAAGAAGAAACGCTTGGAAGAGAAAAAAATGCCTGGAACGATAAATCGTGAGATTGCTTGTCTCAAACACATGTTCAATCTGGCTATAAAGTGGAAGTTTGTCCGTGAGAATCCTGTCAGAGAAGTCAAATTATTAAAAGCAAAAAAATACGAGATGCAGATTCTAAGCAAGATTGAGATAGATTTGCTAGTTAAGGCTGCTGAAAAACGGTTGAAGCCGGTTCTCATGGTGGCCTTGAATACCGGCATGAGACGCGGAGAAGTGCTGGGACTGCGCTGGAATGATGTTGACTTTGTAAATTACAATATCCATATTAGGAATACTAAAAGCGGAAAGGATCGGATAGTTCCTATGAACTCCCTGGTAGCAGGTATTTTGAAAAAGCAGAACATGAGCGAGAAGTTTGTTTTCCTCCATCTGTGGGAGGGAGACAAGAGCCTCAAGAATGTGTCTCAAAGCCTGCGTATGGCATGCAAGAAGATAGGCATTGAGAAGTTCAGGTTCCATGACCTTCGGCATACTGCGGCGACTCTTATGGTTCAAAGTGGGGTGGATCTGGTAACAGTCAAAGAGATTCTGGGACATTCAAATATTCAGACAACGATGATCTACTGCCACAGCTCCCAAGAGTCGAAACGAAAGGCGGTTCTTGCGCTGGAAAAAGCACTCAGCAGTCCCGACATGGCAAAAACATGGGAAGAAAACGGTAAGAAATCGGACCCTCTTCTCGGGTAAATGCAGTGCATTCGACATGCACAGACTATACCCTTGAAAAATATCCTACCCCATATGAATGAGTGCATAGGTATGCATAATATCGCAGTTTTTACAGCCTCATGGTAAGAAATGGTAAGAAATTTTAGATCGTGGATGTTTTCTCTGGATCATTCTTTGGCTAATTATTTTTATTTCTTGTTTGACAATAATAAGTTTTTTAATTAAATTCATATCAGTTACTAGGAAACACAACAGTATTCCGGTCTATTAGTCCTCCCTGCTTCTACTGTTGAAGCAATCCAATCCACTAGCGAGTAAG
>JAUWYH010000068.1 GCA_030615975.1 Candidatus Aminicenantota bacterium | reverse complement strand
ATATAATGTTCATCGTCTGGTTTGGTATGAAATTCATGAATCTGTGGAATCTGCAATTGTAAGGGAGAAACAGATAAAGAAATGGAAAAGAGCTTGGAAGTTAAAAATAATTGAAAAAGAAAATCCGCAATGGGTTGATTTATATGAAAGCATATGCAGATAGTTCTGGATTCCTGCTACCCGCCTCCGCGGGCACAAGCTTCGCAGGAATGACATTCTGTAAAAAAGGTATTAATCTTTTCAACTACATGGGAGATGAACCTAAAGTCTTTACCAGAATAAGTTAAAAGATATCGGGGCGAGGGGATTCGAACCCCTGACCCCAGCGTCCCGAACGCTGTGCGCTGACCAGACTGCGCCACGCCCCGTCTTTAATGAGTCAATTATAACGATAATTAAAGGAAAAAGGAAAGGAAAAAGGCCATATTAAGCGACATTAAGCGGCAAAAAACGACATTTTACTTCATTCTATTGACAACTTATCTGTTAAAACGTAATTTGAGCAATACAACAGAAAAGGTGGCGTCCAGGTCGGAAAAGTAGAAGGGGGGGTTTTATATATGAAGTTCAATAACGTCTTCATCTTCTAATATGTAGTCTCTATTGACTTTCTGTCCCTGATATTTATTTTTACTCCAAATTCGGGCATATTTTAATTTCCGGGCAAAGTCTTTATGGACGACTTTAGCCATATCCATAAGCGTGCTTCCTTTTTTTAAAATATAAGGCTCATTAAAGTCTATTTTCTTCCCAGGAACTTTGCTGTAGACGCGGAGGACATCGAGAAAAATAAAAATTTTCTTTTTTAGCTCTTCAAGATTATCTCCACGAAAGGCAGAAACAGAGATCAGGTTAAATTCAGGCTCAAGAGCTTTTTTCAAGGAAAGAAAATTTTCTTCTGCTGAAGACAGGTCTATTTTGTTAGCTACAATTAAAGCTTTTTTGAAGAAATCCTTGTTTTCCGGGGGAACGGAATGATCTTTTGTTACAATTTCTATTTTCTTTTCTTTTAACTTACTTACGAGCACTTGGAATACATTGATTTGATCTGGACTCCCTAAGTCCAAAAGAAATAATATGCCATCTGCTCCTTTGATTAATTCAGGATACCATGCTTCCATATATTCAGGAGTGATCGGCGGGGCATCTATGAGCTGAATCTGGGTATTTTGATACGTCATCATAGCGGGAGAAGGCATCCGAGTTGTGAAGGGATATTCGCCTATTTCAGGATTGGCATTTGTTATTGACTTCACTAACATGGATTTGCCGGCGTTTGGAGGGCCAACCAGGACGATTTGGCCGGCTCCTGCTTTCTCAATGCGGTAGGTGGGTCCGTACTTTGCTATTGTCGGCTTTTTTTGTGCGGCAGATTTGAGTTTTGCGATCTTTGTTTTTAGCAGTGCCTGAAGTTTTTCTGTTCCTTTATGTTTGGGAACTAAAGAAAGCAGTTCATCAAGAATTTTTATTTTCTCTTGATGAGTTTTGGCAGTTTTTAATTTTTTTTCTGTTTCAAAATATTGAGGAGTAAGATTTGCTGGCATCTTGACCTCTCGATTAAATTATAGCCAATCTGCCTCCATTTTCAAAGATATAATACTTTAGAGTAAGTTTTTGAATATGCTTTTGGTCTTTTGTTTTGCCATTTCCGTCTTCCATATAACTGATTTTATAAAAAAAGGTTTAAAAAAAACGACAATTTTCCTTTACTAAATACGTCTTATAATATATAATACATCCCGAGTAATATGCCCGTAAGGTTATGTGAACATCCTTCCTGTATAATCCTCCTTTTTTTTCAAATTAGGAGAAAATGATAGATAAAAAATATACTGCAGAAAGTATAAAAGTACTCAAAGGGCTGGAAGCTGTTCGTAAGCGGCCAGCCATGTATATTGGGAGCACGGGTCCTGAGGGTTTAATTCATTTAGTCTATGAAGTCGTTGACAACAGTATCGATGAGTCTTTGGCGGGATTTTGCACCTCGATCGATGTGATTATTCATGTGGATTGCAGCGTCACAGTTGTTGATAATGGCCGAGGCATCCCTGTAGGGATTCATAAAAAAGAGAAAAGACCTGCTGTAGAAGTTGTGATGACAACCCTTCACGCTGGAGGAAAGTTTGACACCAAGTCATACCAGGTTTCTGGAGGTCTTCATGGTGTTGGTGTCTCTGTTGTGAATGCACTTTCAGAAGAGCTCGATCTGGAGATAAAGAGAGATGGGAGTGTCTATGTCCAGAGTTACGAGAGAGGCAAGCCGAGAACAAAGTTGAAAAAAATAGGTAAAACAAAAAAGACAGGGACAAAAGTGACTTTCAAGCCCGACAGAGAGATTTTTGAGTTGATAGAATTTAATTTTGAAATCCTAAGCCAGAGATTACGAGAGCTTTCTTTCCTCAACAAAGGCCTGAAAATAACCATTGTGGACGAAAGGAGCGACAAGAGTAATGAATTCCATTATAAAGGTGGAATTCAGGAATTTGTCCAGTATCTCAATCAAAATAAAACGGTTCTGAATCCCAAGCCCATTTATTTTGAATGTGTCAAAGACGGGACTGTGGTGGAAATGGCTCTTCAATACAACACAAGTTATTCTGAGACAATTTTCTCGTTCGTGAATAATATCAATACACCTGAAGGCGGTACCCATTTGGCCGGGTTTAAGGCTGCTTTGACCAGGTCTATAAATCATTATGCCAATGCGAATAGCCTGATTAAGGATTTAAGTCAAAATTTGACTGGGGAAGATACGCGAGAAGGATTATGTGCTGTTTTAAATTTGAAGCTTAAAAATCCTCAATTTGAAGGCCAGACAAAAACAAAACTCGGAAACAGCGAAGTAAAAGGATTAGTGGAATCTGTGGTGAACGAACAGTTATCTATTTATTTTGAAGAAAATCCAACGGTTTCGAAGAAAATTGTGCTAAAGATTTTGGAAGCAGCAAGGGCTAGAGAAGCGGCAAGAAACGCAAGGGAGTTGGCTCGTCGCAAGGGAGTATTGGAGTCAACGTCTCTTCCTGGAAAGTTGGCTGATTGTCAGGAAAAAGACCCTGCGCAAAGCGAGATATTCATTGTCGAGGGAGACTCTGCAGGTGGTTCAGCCAAACAGGCGAGAGATCGTCGTTTCCAGGCCATTTTACCACTCAAGGGTAAAATTCTTAATGTAGAAAAAGCCAGGTTTGATAAAATTATTAAAAGCGAAGAGATCGGGATAATCATTTCAGCTTTAGGAGCTGGTTATGAACAATCAGATTTCAATATAGAGAAGTTACGTTACCACAAAATTATTATTATGACAGATGCTGATGTGGACGGTTCCCATATAAGAACCCTTATTCTGACTTTTTTCTACAGACAGATGCCTCAACTTATAGAAAAAGGCTGTCTCTATATTGCTCAACCTCCCTTGTTTAAGATAACGAAGGGAAAATCTTTTCATTATTTAAAAGATGAAAGAGAATTTGAAAAATTTATAATCAAAAAAATATCAGAGGAATTTCAAATCAGGGTCAGCAGAAAAAAAGAGATTATTAAGGGTGAAAAATTCAGAAGATTTCTGCAGAAGATCATAAATAAAAAAAATTACCTTCGGATTTTAGAGAAAAAGAATTATCCTTTATTCCTTATTGATATTCTTATCAGTAACGAAGTGAAAGATTTAGAATTCTTGCAAAAAAAGCAGAAAATGGAAAAGATTCAGAATCTTCTTACTGAAAAAGGTATTGTTTCTGTTTTAAGTAGCGATGAGGAGCATGGACTCTATGAGCTTGCTGTCAATTTCCAAGTGAATGGGATGAATCTCTCTTGTAAAGTCAACTTGGATTTAATCAAATCTGTGGAGTATCAAAACCTGTATAAACTCCATGAAGAATTAGACGCCTTCAAACCTCCTTTTCTCGTTTTGAGCGACAGCGAAAAGGTTAAAATCGATATCGAGGCGAAACTCCTTGAATACCTATTCCAGAAGGGGAAAAGGGGTGTTGCTATCCAGAGATATAAAGGGTTGGGAGAGATGACGCCTCATCAGCTTTGGGAGACAACCATGGATCCTGAAGTGCGATTTATGACAAATGTCTCCATTCAAGATGCTGTTGAGGCGGATAAGGTATTCACTATTCTTATGGGTAGTGAGGTGGAGCCTCGAAGGAATTTCATCGAAAAAAATGCTCTCGAAGCTCAGAACCTGGATATCTAAGGAAAATTCAGATTAAACCGCCATTCTGTCCCTCATAAAGGAAAAGAATGAAAAATAAGCTATCTGTAGTGAGTCTTGAAGAGGAGATGAAGCGCTCCTACCTTGATTACGCTATGAGCGTGATCATAGGACGTGCTATTCCTGATGTCAAAGATGGGCTTAAACCCGTCCACCGACGAACCCTTTACGCCATGTATGATGCTGGCAATACTTGGAATAAACCTTATAAGAAGTCAGCTCGGATAGTGGGAGATGTGATCGGAAAATACCATCCTCACGGGGAGTCGGCCGTTTATGATACTCTCGTTCGCATGGCTCAAGATTTTAGCCTCCGCTATCCTTTGGTTGATGGACAGGGCAATTTCGGTTCCATAGATGGAGATCCTCCAGCTGCCATGAGGTATACCGAAGTCAGGATGAAAAGAATTGCCCACGAACTTTTGGCAGATATTGAAAAGGATACAGTCAACTTTGTTCCAAACTATGACGGGAGCCTCAGGATGCCGGAAGTTCTTCCTTCAAAGCTCCCAAACCTGATCGTAAACGGAGGATCAGGCATTGCTGTTGGTATGGCTACAAACATCCCTCCCCACAATCTGGGAGAGGTCATAGATGGTACGATTCATTTTATTCGCCATCCTGAAGCCAGATTAGAGAAGATTATGAAGTTCATTCCTGGTCCTGATTTCCCTACAGGTGGATTGATTTTTGGTTTAGAGGGTGTAAAAGATGCATATTCGACTGGAAAGGGATCAATTTGTGTTAGAGCAAGAGCTACGATAGAGAGGGGGAGGAAAGGTGATAGAGACAGGATCGTCATAACTGAAATTCCTTATCAGGTGAATAAGTCAAAAATTTTAGAGAATATCGCATACCTTGTGAACAGTAAAAGAATAGAAGGGATTGCTGATATAAGGGATGAATCAGATAGAGAAGGAATGAGGATAGTGATTGAGATAAAGAGGGGCGAGCTTCCCGAAGTTATTCTAAACAACCTCTACAAGCACACGAATCTTCAAACATCATACGGGATTATTATGCTGGCAATCGTCGAAAAACAACCAAGGGTGCTCGGACTTCTGGATATGATGCGCTATTTCATCTCCCATCGCCAGGATGTCGTTCGTCGCCGCACTCGCTATGAGGTGAAAAAGGCAGAATTGAGGGCCCACATTCTGGCGGGGTTGATTATTGCTTTGGATCACCTGGATGAAATCATAGCTCTTATCCGTGCTTCTCGAGCCGTGGATCAGGCCAGAAAGGGGCTCATCACAAATTTTCATCTTACTCGGGTCCAGGCGCAGGCCATACTTGATTTACAATTGCAAAAATTGACCCGATTGGAGAGAGAAAAAATTCAGAAGGAATTCAAAGAACTGAAAAAAAACATCTTAAGATTGAAAAAAATTTTGAGCAGTGAAAAGTTTATACTGGACATTATTGTGGATGAAATGAACCAGATAAAAGAAGAATATCAGGATAAGAGGAAAACAGAGATTATGGAGGAAAAAATCTCAGAGCTTAGGCCAGAAGATTTAATCAAAGAAGAAAATGTTGTTATCACTTATACTTCATCTGGTTATGTGAAACGCACTTCTTTGAGCTACTATCATTTCCAGATTCGAGGTGGAAAGGGAAAAAGAGGGATAAGTATGAAACCTGAAGATGTGGTCCAAAACCTGTTCATATGCTCTTCTCACAGCTATCTTCTCTTTTTTACAAACAAAGGACGCCTTTATTGGTTAAAGGCTTTGGATATACCTGATGTTGGTGTCGCTGGCAGAGGTAAGTCCATTAAAAACCTACTCCAGCTAAGTCCAGAAGAAAGAGTGAATTCAGTCGTTTCGGTAAAGGATTTTTCCGATAAACTCTACGTTATGCTGTTATCTTCGAATGGAAAAATCAAAAAAACAAGACTGAGTGATTTTAAAAATATTCGAAGAGGGGGCATTAACGTTATCACTCTCAATGTCAAGTCTGAATTGTTGATGGCCAAGCTAACCGACGGCAATAAGGATATTATTATCGGAACAAAGTTTGGCAAAGCCATCAAGTTTAAAGAAAGCGAAGTAAGGCATATGGGTCGTCAAGCGGCCGGTGTAAAAGCAATCTCTTTGAGTCTTAAAGACAAGATTATAGGAATGGTTGTTGTTGGCGAAAATGATAAATATATTTTTACTGCGAGCAGCAAAGGCTATGGGAAAAAAACTAATATCAGCTCTTATCCCAGACGCAGAAGAGGAGGGAAAGGAGTTCTTAATCTTAGAATCAACAACAAAATCGGCAACGCCCTAGGCATGGTCGGAATTTCTGAGGAAGAGCTGCTCTTGATTACAGAGATCGGCAAGGTAATAAGAATAAAGACAGAACAAGTCAGACCTTTAGGGAGAGCGACTCAAGGGGTAAGAATTATTAATCTGAAAAAGAAAGACAGAGTCGTTTCTATGGCCAAGGCTAGAGTCGCTTCTGAACTAAGTGATTCAGGTAAGACGTAAAACGCAAAAAGAAAAGGGGACAGGCTTCTTTTTCTATGTGGGATAGTCCGTAGATAGAAACTGTTTCCTTTTTTCATAAAAAGATGCCTGTCCCCTTTTTTCTCCCAGGGAGGAGAGATGGCAAATGTCAAATGTTGAGACCTGACCTAAAATGACTTGACAGCTAATCGTATTGTTCTTTACAATTGACGCAGTTAAAATTGAGGAGGGTATTATGGTTGAAACAATCAGTCAGCTTTTCCTTAATACAATCAATTCTTACCTTAAGGATGATTTGATGCTTTATAAAGAAGAAGGGCGCTATCTCCCCATTTCCACTGATGAAATTAGCAACAGAGTTAAACACTTCTCTCTTGGGCTTAAAGAACTGGGACTAAAGGCCGGAGATAAGCTTATCATCCTTTCTGAGAACAGGCCAGAATGGGTAATCACAGACCTCGCCAATTTATGTTTAGGAGGGATAACGGTTCCAATCTATACTTCTTTGGTTCCCGAGCAAATCAGATATATCATTGACGATTCTGATGCTAAGTTAGTCGTATGTTCTGATTCAGAGCTTTGGCAGAAAATAGAAGCTGTTAAAGATGAACTAAAAAAAGTCACTCATTTTATTACTTTCGTCTCTGAAGCCCCTGAAGGCGTTTTAACCTTTGCTCAGATCATGGAGAGAGGCAAAAGAATAGCTCAAGAAAGTCCTGATTTTTTCGAAAAAATAGCCTTAAGTATACAGCCGGATGATATAGCTTCCATTATTTACACATCAGGAACGACCGGAATCCCCAAGGGAGTCATGCTCACTCACAGTAATTTTATCAGCAATATCAAAAGTGCCTCCTCTATAATTGAATTTTCAGATAAGGATACTGTTCTTTCTTTTTTGCCTTTAGCTCATGT
>JAUWYH010000128.1 GCA_030615975.1 Candidatus Aminicenantota bacterium | reverse complement strand
TTGTTAATATTCTATTGCTCAGCCAATTTCAAAGCATCAATGAAAGTGTTTATCTGACCTGCCCCCCATCAATGTACCACCTGCAAAGTTAAATTTTTAACCTCTTGATCATGCCCCCATGGGACTCGATTGGTTGCACTGGCGGAGAGGGTGGGATTCGAACCCACGATCCCGATTACTCAGGATAGCGGTTTTCGAGACCGCCGCCTTCAACCACTCGGCCACCTCTCCGAGATTTATATTTGACGAACTCAATCAGCGTTTTTCTTTGAAAAAATCCTTCAATATCTTACCGCATTCTTCAGCCAAAACTCCTCCTTTAATTTCGACTCTATGATTCATTCGATCAAAAGGAAATTTCATGATAGACTCAACAGCACCGGATTTCGGGTCATAAGCGCCAAAAATTAATCTCTTGATCCTCGAATTTACTGCAGCACCCAAGCACATCGGGCACGGCTCCAAAGTAACATATAAATCACAATCAGAAAGCCTGTAATTCTTTCTCTTCAAGCAGGCTTTCCTTATAGCCATAATCTCAGCGTGGGCTGTAGGGTCGTTTTTTTCGATTACCTCGTTATGAGCTCGACTCAGAACCTTATTTTCTGAAACCACAACTGCTCCCACCGGTACTTCTCCTTTCTTCGCTGATTTTTCAGCTTCCTTTTGAGCTTGAAGGATGAAAAATTCATCATCTGTCATTTTTAACCGATTGAGGCTTGATTTTACCCTTGTTTCGCCAAATTTACAACTGATATTGCTCTAATATGAGGTCCGTTTGGGAAACGGGCCCTACAGCGGCCCGTTTGGGAATCGGACCCTACAGTTACATTTTTCTTTACAGAGAATCTGATTATTTTATACACTTAAATCTGACCATCAATTCAGGAAAGCAGATTAATGGAATATTTTGAATGTATTTTCTGCCAGAAAGAATATCCATTAGACCTGTTCAATCCTTTCTGTCTCGATTGTAAAGAACCACTCCTATATCAATACTCTCAGAGGAAAAGAGCCTTTTATCCTAAAAAATATTGGACTTTAGAAAAATTTTTAGACTTCCTTCCTATCTCAGAGGCTAATCAGAACTTCAGTTTAGGAGAAGGAAACACGCCTCTTATCAAACTTAACCGACTGAGCGAAAAATTTAAACTTCCACCAATCTATGCAAAGAATGAAGCCTTTAATCCCACTTCAAGCTTCAAAGACAGAGGAAGTGCTGTTGCTGTGCAAAAAGCTCTCTCCATGGGAATCGAAAGGATTGGAACCGTCTCCACGGGAAATATGGCTGCTTCTACAGCGGCCTATGGAGCAAAAGCTGGATTGAAAACATTTGTACTTGTCAAGGAGGATGCCTCATCCGAAAAGCTACTTTCTATAGGCGTCCATAATCCAGTTCTGGTACTGGCCAAGGGGGATTACGGACAGCTTTTCTATAAAAGCTTTGATATTGGCAGAAAACACAACATCTACTTTATAAACTCAGTAGATCCTATCCGTATCGAAGGATATAAGGCCATAGGCTTCGAGATATTTCTTCAATTAAATTCTCAGGCGCCGCGATATGTTTTTGCCCCGGTGAGTTCAGGAGGACATTTAATCGGTCTAATAAGAGCCTTTTTAGATTTGTTACAACAAGGCCAAATTCAAGGTCTTCCTTTTTTTATCGGAATCCAAGCTAAAGGCTGTTCTCCTATCGCTCGAGCCTACAGGCTTGGAAAATCAAAAGTCGAAAGAATAGAAAAGGCAGAAACAATTGCCCACTCCATATCCAATCCTGATCCACCTGGAGGAAACATCGTGTTGAAAATGATTCAAGACAAAAAAGGAAAAATTATTGAAGTCTCAGATGAAGAAATACTGAATGCCCAAAGAATTCTGGCAGAACTAGAGGGAATCTTCTGCTTGCCAGCCTCTGCCACGACCTTAGCCGGACTTTTAAAGTTATCTGAAGAAATAAAAAACAACATAAACGATCAAATCGTACTGGTGATTACAGGAAGCGGCTTGAAATCCATGAAAGAACTTGAGTTGTCTAAAATAAATATTTGCCATTCTTCTCTTTCAAAACTGGATGAGAAAATGAAATCATTTATAATACACAAATAACTTTTATAGCGTATTTTTTATTTCTGTGATATCATAATTACAATTCAATACAATTCAAGGAGGTTTTTATGAAAAGTGATTTCCCCTCTTTAGACTTTAAGCTGCCTAAAATCAAAGGAAGCTACATCAAGATAATCGTACCAGCAGTCATCGCTCTCATCCTCATATTCGGCTCAGTCTACCAGATTAGCCCCGAAGAAATAGGAGTGATCCTCCGTTTTGGCAAGTTCGTAAGGACAACAGAGCCTGGTCTCCATTTTAAGCTCCCCCTTGGGATAGAAAAATTGATCACAGTACCTGTTCAAAGACAGTTGAAAGAGGAATTTGGGTTCCGGACAACAAGACCAGGGATAAGGACAGAATACAGTGTTACACCAGAAACGATCAGAGAGTCAGTGATGCTCACAGGTGATTTAAACGTCGGTGTAGTGGAATGGATCGTGCAGTACAAAATCAAAGATGCCTATAATTACCTGTTCAAGATAAGGGACGCAACCAGCACTTTTCGCTACATGAATGAAGCTGTGGTGAGAAAAATTGTCGGTGATAATTCAGTGGACGAAGTGATCACCGTAGGGAGAGCAAGAATTGCATTGGAAGCAAAGGAGGAACTCCAGAAGCTTTGTGATCTCTACGAAATTGGCATCGAGGTCAATCAGCTCATCTTCCAGGATGTCAACCCTCCTGATCCCGTCAAACCAGCATTCAACGAAGTTAATGAATCCCTTCAGGAAAAAGAAAGAAAAATAAATGAAGCATGGTCAGAATACAATGCAGAAATTCCCATGGCAACAGGGGTAGCTGAGCAGACGATAAGAGGCGCCGAAGGCTACGCCACTGAGCGGATTAACATGGCTGAAGGAGATGCTAATCGATTCAGAGCCATTTATAAAGAATACTCCAGAGCTCCCTTAGTTACTCGAAAGCGTCTTTACCTTGAAACTATCAACGACATCCTTCCAAAGTTAGCCAAAAAAATCATCTTCGATGAAAAACTGAAAAACTTCTTGCCCCTTCTGAATCTGGGAGAGGAGGTGAAAAAATGAGCAGAGCAACAAGAAATATAGTAATCGTCGCCGGTGCCTTTTTTATTTTTCTCATCATTCTTCTAAGTTCTCTTTATACCGTTTCTGAGACAAATCAAGTGATTATCACTCAATTTGGAGAACCTAAAGGAGATGCTGTCACCAAGCCAGGATTGCATATGAAAGTTCCTTTCATCCAACAAGCTCACTTCTTTGAAAAACGATGGCTGGAATGGGATGGAGATGCCAATCAAATTCCGACTAAAGACAAAAAATACATATGGGTTGATACTTATGCCCGCTGGAGGATAAGCAATCCTCTTGTTTTCTACCAGAGAGTAAGGGATGAGAGAGGAGCTCAATCAAGAATTGACGATATTATCGACGGAGTAACCAGAAACGTAATTGCCAATTTTGACCTGATCGAGATCGTCCGCTCCTCAAACCGCGAATTTGAAATAACTGAAGAAATAGCCATTCTTGATATCGCCGAGGCTATTCCTGAAATAGAAACAGGTAGAGAAAAAATCGCTCAAATCATCCTGGAAAGAACCTCTCTGATTACTCCAGAATTTGGGGTAGAGCTAAAAGACATAAAGATAAAGGGAATCAATTATGTGGAAGAAGTTCAGCGGAAAGTGTTTGACCGTATGATTGCCGAAAGAAAGAGAATTGCATCGAAATACCGCTCTGAAGGAGACGGAAAAAGTGCTGAAATCCGGGGTCAGAAAGAGCGGGAGTTGAAAAAAATTCAATCGGAAGCTTACAGAACAGCCCAGGAAATCAAGGGAAAGGCAGATGCTGAAGCCACAAAGATTTACGCTCGGGCATACAATTTAGACCCGGAATTCTACCAGTTCACAAAAACTCTGGATACATACCGCGCCATCTTCGATAAGGAGACCTTGCTTCTTCTCTCCACTGATGCCGAATTCCTGAAATACCTAAAAAGTTCTAGGAAATAAATCAGTACCTCAGTTGCTGAGTAGCTGTTTCAATCTCTCCATCGAAATATTGCTGCCAGTCAGAATAAGGGCAATCCTTTTGCCTTTAAGCCTTTGTTTTATCTTCAACGCTGCAGCAAACGGTGATGCGCCTGCTTCCTCAGCCATGTTTCTTATGAGCTCCATAACGAGAAGGATGGCCTGAGTCATTTCCTCTTCTGAAACGAGGATAAAATCAGTTAAGTAATCCTGGAGTATTTCCTGGGTAAGCTCATAGCCAACTTGAGTGGCCAACCCTTCAGCAGCGGTTTCCATTTTATCCTTGACAATTTTTTTGTTCTTCCAAGATAGGTAGGCAGCAGGAGCTTTCTCCGCCTGGACACCAATAACCTCAATCCGCGGATTAACAGCTTCTTTAACAAGACAACAGCCAGAAGCGCCGCTTCCTCCTCCAACAGGAACAATAATCATGTCCAGAGAAGGAATCTCCTCTAAAATCTCTAAGGCATAAGTGGCCACTCCTGCAATCAGATAGGGCTCGTTTGCTGGATGAATAAAGCATGCCCCCCTCTCCCCTGCCAGCTTTTCAGCATAATCCTTGGATTCATCGAAAATCCGACCAAAGAAAACAATATTCGCTCCAAGACCCCTTATCGCCTTCACCTTGGTCTGATTAGCCTTTTCAGGCATGACAATAGTCACAGGTACACCAAAAAGGCTGGCGGCATAGGCAATGGAAAGAGCATGATTTCCAGTCGAGGCCGTGATCACTCCCTTTTCTTTCTGGCCACGAGTCAGATGATAGATGAGATTGATTCCACCTCTGACTTTGAAGGCACTGTTAGGCAAAAAATTTTCATGCTTGACAAAAACCTTGGCATCCAGAAGCTGATTCATTTGCGGGTATGAATAAAGCGGAGTCCGGGGGAGTAAGTTTCTGATTATGCT
>JAUWYH010000066.1 GCA_030615975.1 Candidatus Aminicenantota bacterium | reverse complement strand
CCTGTTGAAATTTATTCCTCAAGAAGATAAATTATCCAATAAACATTAAAACGTTTTAAGAGGAGGCTAGGAATGTTTAGAAAGAAATGTATAAAAAATGTCATTTTTGTCTGCTTTTTTCTTATGTTTTTTTCTTTAGCCCTGAAGGCAGAAACAGTAAAAACGCCAGCTGAAGAATCAAACTTTACTGGATACACCCAGAATGAAGAAATCGCCCGTTTTCTAAGCCAAGTGGATCATTTATCCAAAGAAATGAGGGTCCAGATTATCGGACGGACTAAAGAAACAAAAAATTATGGAAAAAAAGATCTTTTTCTTTGCATTATAACTGAAGAAGGAGCTGACTGTTCTCACAAACTGAACCGAAAAAAGCCGACATTTTTGCTCGTTTCATCCAAGCATGGAAATGAACAATCAACAAAGGAAGCCATCCTTTGGCTTATCAGAGATTTGGCATTCGGCGAGCTTAAGCCCTTGCTCAAGGAAATGAATTTCTTGATAATTCCTCAGGCCAATCCTTATGGGAACTGGTTCGATCAGCGCCGCAACGAACAGGATTTGGATTTAAACCGCGACCATGTGAAACTCGAGTCTCCCGAGGTTGAGGCAATCCATCGCGTGTTTAGAACCTGGATGCCTGAGGTAACAATGGATGTCCATGAGAAGGGTGATGATTACTACAGAGTCTCAATCGGTTGTGTTTCCAATGCCAATATTCATCCTCAACTTCAGAAGTTTTCTCGAAACACGATTTTAGCGGAGGTGGAAAAAAATCTAAAAAAGAAGCGGATTACATTTCATGAATATCTCATAACCCAGCAAATGGGAATCGACTCTTCGGCGGGAGTAACTTATCATCCTGAAGATTTAGGAAAAATGGAAATGATGAAGCGTTATAGCACCACTGACCTCAATGACGGCCGGAACAGTCTAGGGATATATGAAACTCTCTCCTTTATACAAGAAGGTTCTTCTCGGCATAACATTGAAACCCTTAGAGAGAGAACCCGCTGGCAGTATTTCGGAATCCGATTTATTTCTGAAAGCATTGCTCGCCATGGAGAGGAGATTTGCTCTATGGTTCGGAGTTTGAGAGAGAATCTTTTGGAAAAAGCCAGAGTTTTCTCTGATAACGATCTGGTTCATTTAAGAATGAGATATGCCAGGGACGAAAAACAGCCCACTTTAACCATAAAAAAATTTGATCGAGCCGAAACTCCTATTAGAGGAATTCTTAAGGTTGACAAAAAGGCAGGGGACCCACTTACTAGGGCAGATATGACACCCTATCCTTATCCGTCTAGATATAAAGTCTCAAAAGAGGTAGTCAAGAACTGGTTTCCTGATGTGGAGCCCATAATAAGTGTTTCACGTCCATTAGGGTATATCATTCCTACAAGACATCAAGATGTTATCGAAGCCATACTTTGCCATGGCTTGAGAGTGGATGTATTCACAAAAGATATGGCCATTGAAGTCGAAACTTACATGGTGACAGACATTATCCCCGCCAAGTACGATTATCTTCCTCCTAAGAATATTGACATAGAAAAGAAAGTCTTTCAGACTATCGTCAAAAAAGGTGATTTTTATATCTCAACTGCCCAGGATGGAGCCAACCTGATTCCCTGTCTCTTTGAGCCTCAATCTCAGTATGGATTCATACGCTACTGGAAATTTAAGTTAGTCCCTGAAAAAGGTGACATCTTTCCTTTTTATAGATTTGTCGGTAGGGTAAATTTACCTATTATTCCTTATAAAAACTGGAAAAGGTAGGTGAGATTTATTTTTTCTCAGTGATCTCGAGATAGATAACTTCTACAAGACTCAACCAGCGCCGTCTTCCAGGGCGAGCGGGCCGGTCTTCCACCTTAAAAATTTTCTTAATGTCTTCTAAGGATTTACCCTCTTCAATAAGAGCTTTGATTTTCGTCTGCTTCTCTTCAAGAGATTTTATCACTCCTTCTATATCGCTTCGCTGAGCAATATCCCCGTGACCATGGACAAAAGTGTCTGCATCTAACTCCAAGACAGCCTTTAGCGTTTTAACCAATCCGAAAGAGCTTCCATTTTTGTGGCGGTGGATTAAAGGATCTCTTCCAAGAAAAAGAAGATCACCGAGAAACGCCATTTTTTCATCAGGGAAATAGACAACAACATCGCCGTTTGTGTGGGCAGGACCGAAGTGGAACAACTTAATCACTTTATTTCCTAAATACAATTTTAGCTTTTTAGAAAAGGTTTGGTTTGGGAGATAAAGCCTTTGCTCAGGCTCTTTAAAAGCCTCATCCATGTGTTTTCTGGTTTGGTGATGGGCTACAATGTTTATCCCTTTGGAGAAGCCAACAAGACCATTGACATGGTCACCATCGCTATGGGTAAGAACCAAATATTTTATAGGATTGGAAGTCAATTTTTTAACTTCAGCAATCATAAGTTCGGCTGATTCTTTATCCATCTTGGCATCTATTACCAAAACTTCTTTTTCTCCAATGATAAATCCGCAATTAGCTCCGCGTCCACCTTTCACTTCATAGATAGTTCCTTTGACTTGGGATGCTTTAACAGGAGCAGGCTGTTGCTGGGCTGTGAAAGATAACAAAGAGAAGAATAAGATAAGCAACGAAGAAAAAATGATCTTTGAAGCATTTTTCATCAGAACCCTCCTCAAACTTATATTTCACTCCTGATAAAATTTTTCTCAGGAGAGAGATTACAGTCTGAAAGAAACTTTTAACTTTCTTCCCCAAAAGGAGTTTATGGCAATTCTAGCCATAGAAATCAGGGAAAGAGGAGTTGTGCTGACTTCAATTTCCCCTTTTTTTATAGCTTCAATTATTGAGAAAGTCTCTTTCTTGGCCTTGACAAGAGAATAGGTTGTTCCAAACTGCCAGAGAGAATGGCAATCTGAAGAGCCTATTAAAGGCATTTTGGAGTCGTAAGCCACTTGGGCAGCCTTTTTATTGCAATTTATGACATGATTATAGTAATGGGAAAATTCGATCGCGTCAAACAAGGAGAAATGAGAGAGAAAATCCGATTTTAATGATATAGAACTAGGAAAAAAAGGATGAGGAGCGATAATGAGAGATGTAGCTCTCTTTATTTTTCCAAGATATTTCAGTTGCTTTCCTAAAGGAACTTCTTTGAATCCTGGGTTTATAATCAGCACGTGCTTGTTGGAAAATTGGGCTTCTGTGCCAGGGATAAGAAGGATTCCTTTCTCTCTGGCGTATTCTGCTAATTCTTTGTTGTAGGTTATTGTGTCATGATTAGTGATGGCGAGAACATCATATCCTTCTTTGCTCGCTCTATCGATGAGCTGGCAGGCGTTGTAATTTATTTTCTCGTAAGGGTCTTCTGCTGTATGAGTGTGAAGGTCAACCTTTAATATTTGTGGCATTTGGAAAAACTGTCCTTTTCCTTTTCTTATTGCTTTTCGTTCCGTAATGATTCATCTTAGAACATCTTTGACCTTTTGTCCAATTTCGGCTGGGCTCTTGGCCACATGGACTCCAGCTTTATCGAGCGCCTCCATTTTTTCTTTTGCTGTTCCCTTTCCTCCGGCGATGATTGCACCGGCATGGCCCATTCTTCTTCCAGGAGGAGCAGTCTGTCCGGCAATAAAGCTTACTACAGGTTTCTGGAATTCTTTATTGATGTATTCAGCCGCCTCTTCTTCGGCTGTTCCTCCAATCTCTCCGATGAGAATAACAGCCTCAGTCCCATCGTCTTCTTTAAATAATTTTAAAAGCTCAGTAAATGATAAACCGACGATTGGATCGCCACCAATTCCGACAGCTGTTGATTGACCAATTCCTAGGCTTGTGACCTGGTCTACAGCTTCGTAGGTTAACGTGCCAGAACGGGAGATTATGCCGACAGTTCCGGGAGTATGGATATGACCAGGCATGATCCCAATTTTACATTTTCCTGGGGATATGATCCCAGGAGTATTCGGCCCAATAAGGGAACAACGTTTTCCCTTAAGGAATTGCTTGGCTTTTATCATATCAAAAGTGGGGATTCCTTCTGTGATACAGACAATGACCTGAATACCTGCATCTGCAGCCTCCATGATGGCATCGGCAGCAAAAAAGGCAGGTACAAAAATAGCAGAGGCGTTAGCTCCTTCTTTTTCAACTGCTTCTGCAACCGAATTGAAAACAGGAACACCAAGATGTGTCTGTCCTCCTTTGCCAGGAGTGACACCTGCAATAACTTTTGTTCCGTATTCTTGCATCCGTTGAGTATGGAAAGTCCCTTCTCCTCCTGTTATTCCTTGAACCACAACACGCGTTTTCTCATCAATCAATATGCTCATTTTCAGCTCCTTTCTTGTTGTTTGGCTAAAGGAACAACCTTTTCAGCTGCCTCTTTCATGTTCGCTGCCGGGTAAAATGCAAGTCCAGATTCTTTTAAGATTTTTTTCCCAAGATCGACGTTTGTTCCTTCCAATCTGACGACCATTGGAACCTTAAGCCCGATTTCTTTGGCAGCCTTGACAATGCCATTCGCCACCAGATCACAGCGGACAATCCCGCCAAAAATGTTGATCAACGCGGCTTTAACATCCTGATCTGAGACGAGTATTTCAAAAGCATTCTTCACTGCTTCTTCTGAAACGCCTCCTCCAACATCTAAGAAATTGGCAGGCATACTGCCTGAGTGCATGATGATATCCATCGTCGCCATCGCTAAACCTGCTCCATTGACCATGCAACCCACATTTCCATCGAGTTTGATATAGTTTAAATTGTACTTTGAAGCTTCGACTTCTAAGGGGTCTTCTTCATCCAAATCTCTCATCTCCTTAATTTCAGGATGACGGGGGAGAGCATTGTCATCAAAATTCATTTTGGCATCCAGAGCAAGGACATTTCCTTTTTTTGTTATGAGAAGGGGGTTAATTTCTGCCAAAGAAGCATCTGTGGCTTCAAAGGCTTTATAGAGGCTTAAGATAAATTTTACGGCTTGTTTAAAGGTTTCGCCTCCAAGTCCAAGCTTGAAAGCTAAGTTCCTGGCCTGAAACCCTAAAAATCCAGCGGCAGGATTTACATATTCTTTGAAAATTAGCTCCGGCGTTTCAGCTGCTACTTTTTCTATCTCCACTCCTCCCTCCGATGAAGCCATGACAACAGGGGCTTCTTTTGCCCTGTCAACAACTATCCCAACATAAAGCTCTCGTGTTATATCAAGAGCTTCTTCCACTAGAATTCTTTTCACAAGTTTTCCTTCAGGGCCTGTTTGGTGGGTGAAAAGAGTCATGCCGATCATTTCCTGAGCGATCTTCTCTGCTTCTTGAGCACTGCTAACAAGCTTGATTCCCCCTCCTTTTCCTCTTCCACCGGCGTGAACTTGTGCTTTGAGGACGACATTGGGGCCTATCCTTTCGGCAATTTCCCGAGCTTTGGATGGTGTCTCAGCCACCTCTCCCTTTGGAATTCTGACGCCATACTTATAAAGGATTTGTTTAGCCTGATACTCATGAATTTTCATTGTTTTTTTCCTTTTATAGAATGAATTTCTATCGTCTCTCCTTAAATCCTTTTACAGTGAACGGAAGATGTTTTTTAGCCCCAATATAGATTCAAAAATAGGCAAAAAGAAGCAAAATATGAAATATTGAGTTTGGTTTCAGCTGAACTTTAACTCTTTTGATACTTCTTTTTACCTTCTTCGTAGAGGTCTCCACCATACATATCATTGATGACGATACAGGGAAAATCTTTGACTTTGACCTTTCTAATCGCTTCAGGACCTAGCTCCGGATAAGCAATGACTTCAGAATCTTCGATACTCTTCGAGATAAGAGCTCCTGCACCTCCGACTGCAGCAAGATATACAGCCTTGTGCTTTTTTAAAGATTCTTTGACTTCCTCGCTCCTTGATCCTTTTCCGATCGTCCCCTTTAAGCCGAGAGAATGAAGAGTTGGGGCAAAGGAGTCCATCCTGTAGCTTGTGGTCGGGCCGGCAGAACCAATAGGCTTTCCCGGACGAGCAGGAGTAGGGCCAACATAATAGATGAATTGACCTTTAACATCTATAGGGAGTTCTTTGCCTTCTTGAACAAGTTCTATAAGTTTTTTATGAGCAGAGTCTCTACCGGTGTAAAGGTAACCGGTGATGAATACTCTATCTCCAGCCTGAATTTTTGCGACTTCTTCATCTGAAACTGGTGTTTCTATTCGGTGTTCGGCCATTCTTCTTAAAACTTTAGCAAGTCTATAACATTACGTACCGCGGCCTCTGAGTTTTTGATGGCTTCTTTCTCTTCATCTGTAAGGTCTAACTTTATGATTTCCTCGACACCATTAATGCCTAATTTAATGGGGACTCCAAAATAAAGATCGTTAATGCCATATTCTCCTTCAAGATAGGCTGCGCAGGGCAATATTTTTTTCTTGTCCTTGACAACAGATTCGACCATCTCAGTAACAGCCAAAGAAGGCGCATAGTAAGCACTTCCGGTTTTGAGATACTTGACGATCTCCCCGCCGCCTTTTCTAGTTCTATCGATTATTGCATCAATCCTTTCTTGGGGGAGAAAATGTGTAAGAGGGATTCCAGCAACTGTGGTGTAGCGAGCAATCGGAACCATGGTGTCTCCATGGCCTCCAAGAACCATAGCTTGGATGTTTTCAACAGAAACGTTAAGCTCCATGGAAATGAACGCTCTAAAGCGAGTTGTGTCGAGTATTCCTGCCATACCAAATACTTTATTTTTTGGGAATCCGCTGACTTTAAAAGCTGTATAAACCATAGCATCAAGAGGGTTGGAGACCACAAGGAGTATGGCATTTGGAGAATATTCAATCACGTTTTCTGTTACAGACTTAACAATTCCGAAATTTGTCCCGACCAACTCATCACGACTCATCCCCGGCTTTCTTGGGATTCCGGCAGTAATCACGACTATATCGGAATTTGCTGTATCTGCATAGGAATTTGTACCTCTTATACTTGTATCATATTTCCCGACAGGTCCGCCTTCGAGCATATCCAGACCTTTTCCTATGGGCATGTCTTCGATGATATCCAGCAGGATAACATCACCTAATTCTTTTTCAGCAATTTTGAAGGCAGTCACTTCTCCAACATGGCCAGCTCCAATAACAGTTATTTTTTTTCTCATTATAATACCTCCTATTAAATATTGAATAATACCTAAAATAAAGCAAATAAAGCTTTTTTGTTTTTAACTTTCTTTCCCATCCGCCTCTTTTGCTCTTTTGGTGTTTGAGGCATCAGATCGAGAGGAAAAGACTGAAATTTTTTATGCTGAACATAATTCATAGCGATTCATGAGTCAAAAAAGAACATCGAAAGGAGATCACTCCTTTTCCCTGTAACTTTCCCACTTTTCCTTCAGATCTGGATCTTTAAGAGTTTCCATAAGATAGCTTGCATATTCTGCTCCTGTGACTCCATTGGATCGCCCGGTGATCGCCAATTTTTTTTCATACTGACCGCAGATGTCTAAAGCCATTTCCAAGTTTTTAGCTTTTTCTGGATACCCGATATGGTTGATAAGGAAGGCTAAAGCGCGAATCATGCTGCATGGGTCTGCATATTGAGCTCGACCTTCTCTGACCATCCGGGGTGCAGAGCCGTGAATGGCTTCAAACATAGCATAACGCTTTCCGATATTTGCACTTCCCGCAGTACCAACACCTCCTTGGAATTCAGCTGCTTCGT
>JAUWYH010000021.1 GCA_030615975.1 Candidatus Aminicenantota bacterium | reverse complement strand
AAATCATTATTTAATTTCTGTTTTTGGTAATCATTCGTGATCTGTTCTGAAAGATCGTGCATGTCTTTGGGAGTCAATTCAGAGAGATTCGTTAATTGCTTCAAACTACCATGGATGCGGATAATAGGATAATTTCCCGCTTTTAAATGAAGGTCAGAAGCACCAATTTCGACGGCTATTTTTAAAAGTTCATTTATATCCATGATCACACCTTAAATTAGATATATGTGAGCCAATGATTCTTATCTTCTTTCTCTCCATTAATATAGCCAAAAAATTCATCTTGAAGATTTTTGGTGACAGAACCTCTTTTTCCCTTTCCTATGGTAATTTTATCAATAGAACGGATAGGTGTTATTTCTACGGCTGAACCTGTAAAAAAGACTTCATCGGCAATATAGAGCATTTCTCTAGGGATGGTCTCTTCGACAAAAGGAATGTCCAAGTCTTCAGCCAAACGAATGACTGTATCTCTTGTGATTCCTGGGAGAATGGAGGCAGAGAGAGGTGGAGTATGGACTTTACCATCTAAAACCAGAAAAATATTCTCTGCGCTTCCCTCACTGATATGACCTCTGACATTAAGAGCAATCCCTTCCATATATCCTTCCAATAGGGCTTCCATTTTTATAAGCTGCGAGTTCATGTAATTGGCCCCTGATTTTGCCAAGGCGGGGAAAGTATTGGGTGCCATCCTCTGCCATGAAGAAATTCTTACATCTACTCCATTCTCCAAGGCTTCTTCACCCAAATATGTTCCCCATCCCCAGACTAGAATAGCACTATCAACAGGATTTGGAAAAGGGTCAACCCCTAAGCTTCCGTAGCCACGGTAAACTATAGGCCTGATATAACAGGATTTTAAATCATTCGCTTTTATTATCTCGACAACAGCCTGACTGAATTCCTGTTGGCTATAAGGAATATCCATGCGGTACATCTTACATGAGTTATAAAGCCTTTTTATATGATCATTTAGTCGGAAAATAGCAGTTCCTTTTGGGGTATCATAAGCCCTGAAACCTTCAAAAAGGCAGCTCCCATAATGAATGACATGTGAAGCAATATGGATGTTGGCGTCCTTCCAAGGAACCAATTTTCCATTCATCCAAACTTTACCGTTTTTTTTGAAAGGACTCATCAAAAACTCCTATTAATAAAATATTAAAAAATATTATTATACCCTTATGATTGATGTTAAACAGAACTAACAATCATCTTAACTTAATTGCTATATCAAGTCAAAGAAAAGAGAACATTCCCATTTTTAGATTCCCTCTCCACAATGAGGACAATCTTTAGCCTTATAGGGTAAAGGTCGCCGACAATTCCAGCATAAATCTGCGGCTCTTGTTTCTCTAGCCCTAATCCTCTTCATGATATCTTCAATCTCAGACTTTTTTGAATCTTTTCCTTTGAAGGCGGAAAGCTCCCTCATAATCTCTGAAGGCCTTTGATATCTATCTTCTACTTTACATGAAAGGCAATTCATGATGATTTCATTAATCTTTTTTGGAATATTATTATTTTTCAACCGAGGAGGAGTTATCTTTCCGTCCTGTGCTTTTTCCATGATTTTAAAAGGATCAGAGTCTATGATAGGAGGGTGTCCGATGATCATTTCATAAAATATGCATCCTATAGAGTATATATCAGAGCCAAAGGTTGCTTTTCCTAAGAACTGTTCTGGTGCCATGTAGGGAGGTGAACCTATCCTTGTTGAAGCATAGGGGACATTCGACAGCCATACAGAGGTCCCAAAATCTGTTATTTTCGCTGTCCCTTCCTCTGAAATGATTATGTTTGAAGGCCTTAAATCTCTATGGATGATCTTGCTTTTATGGGCATGATCAATTCCGTAAGCGATTTGAGTAATATAATCAATGGCATTTTCAACATCTAAAATCTTTTCCTTTTCCAGGATCCTTTCCAAGGTTTTTCCTTTGACATACTCCATCACCATGAAAAAAACTCTGTTCTCCTTCTCAGCTGTAATCATTCGGACAATATTAGGATGATTCAAGGCCGCTTGCAGCCTTGGTTCTTTAAGAAGTTTAAAGAGCTCTAATGTCTGTTTATGAGGGACTTTAATGGCCACTTTGATATTAAGCCATGTATCCTTAGCCAGAAAAACCGATCCAAATCCACCGCTACCCAAGGAACGCATTATTTCGTATTTTCCTACTTTCTGACCTTGGAGAAACATCTCACAAATTCCAAAAATGGGATATCAAGGCAATGCTTGAAAGAGCCGCTGTCTCTGCTCTCAGCACTTGCCTCCCAAGGCTAATGGCCTCATAATCGTGATTTAGAATATCTGTTTCTTCTTGTTCACTCCAACCCCCTTCAGGACCAACCAGAATAATTACTGAAGATGGAATTCTGGCTTTATGATTTCCAGAAAAAGAGAGTAAAATATCTTTTAGATATCTTCCTCTGTTTTCGCTCAAAAGAAGCTTTCTCTCCTCCTTTCTCTCATCGAGAAGCTTCGAAAGAGGCATGGGTGATAATATCGAAGGAACAAAAGTTCTCTTGCTCTGTTTGGCAGCCTCATGAGCAATTTTTTGCCATCTTTCGATTCTTTTCTCATTTTTTTCTTGAATTTTTATGATTGAACGGGAGGTTATCACAGGGATGAAGGTTGTAATTCCCAATTCAGTCGCTTTTTGGATGATTAATCCCATTTTTTTTGATCGGATGAGACCCTGTCCTAGTGTAATCTTAACCTTTTGTTCTTCTTCCTCCATTTTCTTGAGGATGAATAAGCAGGTTTTCTCTCTTTCTATTTCTTCTACTCGGGCCAAATAGCATGTACCTTGCTCATCGAAAAGCCAGACCTTCTCTTTTGGCTTAATTCTGGCCACTCGGCTTAAATGATGATGCTCATCTCCATAAAGAAAAACATAGGGAGAAGAATGAAGATTGGGTTGTTCGATGAAAAAACGGTTAGAAGTCAAGTTTTTATCTAATGAAAAAAATTTTTTACCTTGCTAATAATGTCCTTATCTACCACTTCTAAATTTTCACATCTTAACTCTGCAAATTTTCGCAGAAGCTCCTTCTGCTCTTTCGTCAAATGTTCGGGTGTCTTAATGTTCACCTTTACGAATATATCTCCTTTTCTGTTACTTTCAAGAGCTTTAATACCCTTTCCTTTTATCTTGAAGACTGTGCCAGGTTGAGTTCCTTGAGGGATCTGGAGAAGTTCACTCCTCTCAAGGGTAGGTGTCTCTACTGTTGTCCCCAAAGCAGCTTGGGCAAACGTTATTGATATCTCGCAGTAGAGATTATTTTCTTCTCTTTTAAAAAATTTGTGTTTTCTTAATCGGATAATCACATAGAGGTCTCCTCGTTCTGCTCCTAGATCGCCTGCCTCCCCTTCTCCGTCAATTCGGAGCCTTGTGCCTTCATCCACACCTGCCGGAATTTTTATGTTCAATACTTTCCTCTTCTTCACTTTGCCAGAACCTCGACACTCATCACAAGGAGAAGTAATAATCTCGCCAGTTCCCTCACAATAGGAGCATGTTCGGGAAATTGTAAAAAACCCTTGTTGATATCGTACTTGTCCTCTCCCCTGGCAATATTGGCAGACAGATTTTTCTGTACCTGGATGAAGCCTCGAACCATCACAGGTTTGGCAGATCTCTAATCTGTCAAGCTTGATTTCCTTTTCTATCCCAGAAGCGGCCTCTTCTAATGATAAAACAAACTCCAAAGCAAAGTCTCTTCCCTTCTTTGGAGAATAGGCTCTTGCGCGGCTCCGTATTCCAAAAAGATCCCCAAAGCCCAAATCGAAAAAGTTTCCGAGTATATCTTCAAAATCTTCAAATATCGAGGAATCGAACCCTGAAAATCCTCTAAAGCCTTCTCCTCGCAAACCTTCATGGCCAAAACGATCATAAATAGATCTCTTCTCAGAGTTGATCAGAACACTGTATGCCTCAGCTGCTTCTTTGAATTTTTCTTCAGCTTCTTTATTGCTAGGATTTCTATCGGGGTGATATTTAAGAGCCATTTTACGGTAGGCTTTTTTTATGTCTTCAGAAGAAGCATTACGTGAAATTTCTAATATTTCATAATGATCTCGTTTTATCATCTTCTTCTTTCCTAAACTCTTTAGCTTGAGATTCTAGGATGATCTTGTCTATTTCCTCTTTAGTAAGGCCCGATGAAGGTTTAACTTCAATTTTCTGTTCTCTTCCAGCGATCAAATCTTTGGCCGAAACCTTAACAAGACCATTGGCATCTATTTCAAAAGTCACATCGATCTGTGGCACTCCTGCAGGAGCCCCTTCAATTCCTACTAAATCAAATACAGCCAGCGATTTATTTTGGGAGGCAACTTCACTTTCTCCTTGGAGGACGTGTATTCTTACTCTTTTCTGATCATGTTCTACCGTAGTAAAGGCCATGGTCTTCTTTGCGGGAATGGTTGTATTTTTCTCGATTATTCTGACAAACGTATTGTTTTCAGTCTCTATACCCAAGGAGATCGGGGTGACATCGAGAAGAACAACAAGGTCAGTCATTTTTCCTTTTAAAATTCCAGACTGAATAGCCGCTCCCATAGCCACAATTTCATCAGGATTGATATTGTGAATTGGGTCTTTTCCGAAAAATTCAGTGATCATCTTTCTTATCAGAGGCATCCGCGTCTGTCCACCGACTAAAATAACCTCATCAATCTCCTCTGGCTCCAATTTGCTATCTTTCAGAGCCTGTTCAATAAAAGGCAAAGTCTTGTCAACCAGATCATCGGTCAATGCCTCTAGCTTTGTTCTTGTAAGGAGCTTCTTTATATGCTTTGAGACAGATTTGTCCGAAGAGATAAAAGGCAGATGAATTTCGCTTTCTAAAGTAAAAGACAGCTCTCGTTTTGCCTTTTCAGAGGCCTCTTTAATCCTCTGGAGTGCTAGTTTATCGTGAGATAGATCGATGTTGTTTTCCTTTTTAAACTCCTCTATCAACCACTCTACGATCCGATTGTCAAAATCTTCTCCACCAAGAAAAGAATTGCCATTTGTGGCAAGTACGTTAAAAATACCCTCACTAATTTCCATAAATGTTATATCAAAAGTTCCTCCACCCATATCATAAACAGCAACAGTTGCATCTTTTTTGGTATTGAGGCCATAAGCTAAGCTTGCAGAAGTCGGTTCATTCAGGACCCGAATGACATTCAAACCCGAAATTTTGGCTGCGTCTTTGGTCGCCTGCCTCTGATGATCGTCAAAATGGGCAGGAACTGTGATAATGGTTTCATTCACTTCTTCTCCTAAGTAAGCTTCAGAGCATTCTTTTAAATATCTTAAAATCATTGCCGATATTTCTTGAGGACTTATCATTTTGGAATCAATATTAACCATAACATCACCATTTGGAGCTTCAGCTATTTTGTAGGGCAATCTTTTTCTCGCATTGATCACTTCTTCGGAATTGAATTTCTTCCCCATAAATCTTTTAATGGCGAATATCGTTTTTTCAGGGTTAGTGATTGCCTGTCTCAAAGCCAAATTTCCGATCAACCTTTCCCCTGAAGAAGTAAAGCTAACCAAAGAAGGAGTAGTCGCCTGCCCTTCTAGGTTAAGAATAATCTTTGGCTCATCCCCTTCTAAATAGGCTATACAAGAATATGTTGTTCCCAAATCGATGCCGATCACTTGAGCCATGTCTATTTGCCTTTTTTGGGAACGACGACCTTTACAAGGGAAGGACGAAGAAGCCTGTTATGGAGCTTATATCCCTTCTGTATCTCTTCACTTACCTCTGGCTCATTGACTTCTTCAGATTCTTCGGTCATAAAAGCTTGGTGAAAATGAGGGTCAAATTTTCTTTCTTTGATTTCTATAGGCACCACTCCTTGTTTCATTAGAAGATCTCGACACTGTCTGTATATCATCTCTATACCTTCTCGGAAGCTCTTCCCATCTCCTTGATCTTCACTTTCTAAAGCTCTTTCAAAATTATCTAAAATCACAAGTAGCTCTCTTAAAAGCTCACTTAGAGCATAATCATAGTATTCGTTCTTTTCTCGCTCTATTCTCTTTCTTAAATTTTCTTTTTCAGCCAGTTGTCTTAAATACTCTTCTTTTAACTTTCCAGTTTCTTTCTTGAGACTCTTGATTTCTGATTCCTTCTTCTTCAGTTTCTTTTTCAGCATCTGTGCTTCATGCTGCTCTTCTTTAAACTCCTTTTTTTCATCTTTTATGTATTCTATTTCTATTTTTCTTGCCTCTGTTCTCTTCTCTTTTTCGACTTTTTTTTGCATCATCTCTCCTTTACTGATTAATACTAATAGTTTGGCTCAACTTTTTTGCAATGCTATCTACTAATGGAATAATTCTTTTATATGGAATCCTTTTTGGCCCTATTATTCCAAGAGAGCCCAATACAAGACTATCATATCCATAATGAGAGAGAACAAGCGAGCAGTCGGATATGTCAGGAATATTCAATTCAGAACCAATCAGCACCTTTACTTTGTCAAGACTGATAAAATCAGAAAGGAGTTTGGCAAGTTTGGCCTTCTCTTCAAATTTTTGAAAAAGAGATTTAAGCTTTTCCATATCAAAAAAATCAGGTTTTTCTAAGAGCTTTGAGGTTCCTTGTAAAAAAATCTGGTTTTCTCGCTCTTCTTGAAAAATATAGGCCTTCAGCAAAGCGACTAACTTATTAATTATATTCTCGTAGCTGAGTTTATATTTTGGGAGTTCGTAAAGAAGATAATTACGAACAAAAAGAAGATTTTTCCCTCTAAAGCTTTTGTTTATGTATTCAGCGGCCTCATCAAGTTCAACCTGGGTAAAATAGGTGCTCGATTCGACAATCTCAGTCAAAACAAGATTAAAAGAAGTGATTAAAATAATCATCACTTTCTCTCCAGAGATCTTGATAAATCGAAGGTGAAAAAAATTTATTCTTGAAATTCTTGGAGAAAGGACAAACCCCAAGTTATCCGAATGTTCAGCCAGTATTTTTGAGACTTGAGAGAGCAAAGAATTGAAATCACCTTTTTTTTGATAAAAATCTTCTGATGGAAGTTTAACCTGTTTTATGGGAAGAATAGCCTCTTCTAACAGGCTGTTTACATAGAATCTGAGTCCTTTATCAGTAGGTATTCGCCCGGCCGAAGTGTGAGGTTGAATAAGGTAACCATATTCCTCTAGTTTTGCCATAATATTTCTAATTGTCGCGGACGAAACAGAATGGTTGCTTTTTTCAGCAATAAAACCAGAGCTTATGGGTTTTCCGATTTTAAGATAACTTTCGACTATTAATTTGAGAATACTCTTATCTTTCTCTCCTGGATAGGGCATAGTCACTTCTTTTCCTCCAAAAAATTTATAGCATTAAATCCAAAATATTGTCAAATAAAATAAGCCTCGCTTCGCTTGGCAAAGGTTTCGAGGTTTCAAGGGTATCTTATTTTAAAAAAACTTTCAAATTCCGATAGACTAAGATATGGGGAATAAGCATCTCTTTTCCATGAAAAAAAAGTGTAAAATACAGGATTTATTTTATCCTTATTCCGGCGTATCCAACAACTTCACGATAATCTCCAGTTATATCTCCTGAAGTTTGGTATTTTATGAGTTCTGCCCTTTTTGCCCCTAGCTCTTTTGAAGCGACGACGGCTGATGTAGTCGGTTGAAAGCCGCACATACTGATATTCTCTCGGTTGACGACATCATAGAGGCCCTTTGCATCAAGTTCTAATATCTTGTCGATTGCCAAAAAATCCTTCTTTTCAGCAACTTTTTGGTCCACATAATGACTCATATCAGTACTGGCTACTATCATAATTTCCATTTCAGACTCTTTAATCCCTTGCGAAATCGCTTTCCCCAGTTCTTCCAGCTCTTCGAACGAAGCAAAATAGGCAATACAGATAGGAACGATTGAAATATTCCTCTTGAAAAATTGAATAAAGGGGAGCTGAACCTCGAGAGAATGCTCATTGAGATGGGCAGTATCATCTTCAGTGATGAGTCCCGAATGATCCATGATAAGCTCGGCCAAGCGAGAATCAACAGAAACATCGCCCAAAGGTGTTTCCCATATTCCTTCTCGCATTATGCCAAACCGAGATTCCATACTCCTGTGGCTGGGCCCCAAGATGACAAATCTCTCAGGCAGATAGACAGAAGAAAAAACAGCTCCCGCAACAGGTCCTGAGTATATGAATCCAGCATGGGGAGAGACGACACAAATGCTTCTTTCTTTTTCCTTTTCAGGGTCAACCATCTCTTCAATCGTTTTTCTCAGATTTTTCTCTCTCTGTGGATAGAAAGATCCCGCCACTGCAGGTTTTCTTCTCAATTTCTCCTCCTTAAATTAAAATAAAAGGCACATATATCACGGAAAAAAAGTTGCTTTTGAGATCAGCCTTCTTCTCTTTTTTCTTTAAAGGCAATTTCCACTTCTTTTAATTCATTAAGGATTGGTGTATAAATTTCGGGGGTAATCGGGATAACAACTCCTGTTCTTTTAATTTTTTCTTCCAAGATGAGACGGGTGCTGATAGCCGCAGGTAAACCTACTGTACGCGCCATAGATGTATCCCCATTAGGGATACCAAAGTCAATAAGAGTAGATGTGATTTTTCCCTTTTTGCCATCCTTGTAAGCAACGATGAATATATGTTGAAGGATAATCATATCCCTCTCTCCTTCTTCATACTGGAGTTTTTCCAACATTTTCGCCCCGAGGATATCCAAGGCAGAGCCCTTAGTCACGGGGAGAGGATCATCGCTCAAAAGACCGAGCCATTCAAACCGGCTGAAAATATCTGAATCTTCATCTATGTTTAAATGAGAGCTAAGTGCTTTTTTCAGGTCCATATCGGATGGTTCATTCATCAAATTTCTAAGAAAATCTTTATAAGTCAATCCTGCCCAATCTTCTTCTCTTTCGTCAAGAAGACCAAGGTCTACCATCTTTTTCATGGTTGCACACCATCCCTTATTTCTAAGTGTGCCTCGAAGCATAGTATTTGTAGACTCTATACCATAAAGTTCAATATAAGGAAGAGAATTGCGATTTGGATATCCTTCAAATTCTCCCAACTCCTCGATATGAATTATAGTATAGTTCTCGAAAAGATTCTCAGGTGGGATGAAAACCTGCTGGCCATCTTTGAGGAATTGGGCCGAGTTTTTGCCAGCCAACAATACTCCTATAGGACTCCAAGAAAACTTATAACCAAAGGGATTGGTATTGGCCTCAGGCGCGGGCAAGCCTCCACAGTATGAAGTGAAACTCAATATTTTCCCACCATTCTCCTCAACCTCATGAATTATCCTCATAGCCTCCATATGGTCGATCCCTGGATCCAATCCGACTTCATTAAGGATTATTATCCCAGCCCTTTTTGCCTCCTCATCCAGTTTTTTCATTGCTTCGCTCACATAAGAAGTCGTCACCATATGCTTTTGATAATCGATACAATATTTAGCCACTTTAGGATGAAATGAATATGGTACCATGCTGATCACTAGATCTGCTTTTGAAATCCTCTCTTTTAAACCTTCCTCGTCTTTAAGGTTGAGTTCCTTTGCTTCTCCCTTGGGATGGCCGTTGATGAGCTTTATAGCTTTGCTCACCGTTCGACTGGCCACTTCAACCTCGAAATCCGGTTGACCAAGAAGGTACCTGACTAAGGGTCTTGCCACAAGGCCTGCACCAAGAATCAAGATCTTTTTCATTGTGTAACTCCTTTAAATATTATTTAATAAAATTTTTCATGTATTGATAATCAGGGGTAAATTCACCCCGATAGAGAATGACAGCCTTTCTTATGGAGCCCGGAAGAGAGCAGTCAGCGAAGCGCCCTGAATAGTTTTCTCTGGCTATGGCTGTAACAGAAGGTTTTAGAGCATTGCTGAAAAAAATGGAAGATTCAAGAGAAATTTCAGCAGGAAGGTTATCAATAGCCATAACTACAACTCCCCTTCCCTCAAACCCATCAAAAGCCTTTTCTTCTATAGGGTCATAAACATATACTGGGTTGCCAGGTGTAGTCGAACGGACTGTACACTCCACAGAACCCTCCACATCGCATGAAATATCACCGATAACCTTAAGAGAAGGGTAAGAAGGAGCTTCCCAAAGATTTTTTAAAATTTTTTTTGTCACAAATCTTGGATATTGAGGCGACCAATAAATGCAATTGACCAATATAGTGAGAAAAGGAAGATAAGATTCAAACACGGACTTGTATTTTTTAGGATTGTCATAATAGTCTTGAAGTTCAAACTTTTGATCTGAAGAAACAGGCTCTACCATATGCTTCTCTTTAAAAACTACCTTATAAACTTTATCGGCTGAATATTTTTTTTTCTCAACAAAATCAACAATTCTCTCAGGCAGTATTTCTTCAAAACGTAACAGATTGAATATTTCTTGTGCACCTTGAGAAACATGGCCATAGCCAGCAAAGCCACAAACCAAAGGAACTAGAGCAGAATCAAGTCCGCTCTTATAGATCTGCCATCCTACCTTTTCTATCTCTTCTTTTGCTTCAACAAGGCTCTTGTATAGATAGGCCTGTTTAATCAAGGAAAACGGGTTTTCCTTTCCTTGTCGTACCAATCTCTTACCTAATGCCCAGAGAGTATCGATCATCCCCGCCTGGCCTGCCTGCTTTCCAAAAAATAAAAGCCTTTGTCCTTTCTCGTCCAATATTTTTTCATAGTCGATCAAGGTGCAATTAAGGTCTATCATTCTTTTAAGCATGGGCATATTATAAGGCTGTCCCTTTGTCGTATGAGAAAAAAAGATGTAGACTTTTTCTTTTTCGAAAAACTTAAGAGGAATCTCTTTTACAGCGAAAATTATTGAGCATGGAGAAAGGTTTTCTTCTACTCTAGCTCCTTCACGAATATAATCACTATCAGGAAATATACGAAGAGAGGAAGGTTGAATCCATATTTCAAGGGAGTGACTCTGGATAAGCTCTCTCACATGAGTGGGAATCAAAGGGACTCTTTTTTCCCATTCGTTTTTATCTTCTCTGCGGATTCCAATCAGAGTGTTCACCGTTTCATTCATCCGCTCTTGTTAAGAGGTCAGCATTATTGCATAAATCGCCCAGTTGGTCAATTTTCCTTGATTATTCATAAGGACCACATCTAAAAGTGTTGACTCTGGAGATTGATATTTTTAATAATATGCTCTCATGATTCAATTCTTCAACACCCTGAGTGGAAAAATAGAGCCTTTTCACCCTTTAATGCCTGGTGAAGTCAGACTTTATACTTGCGGACCAACTGTTTATGATTATGCCCATATGGGTAATTTTCGAGCATATATTTTTGAAGATTTGCTAAAAAGATTCCTGATCTCCATGAACTATAATGTTATCCATGTAATGAATATCACTGATGTGGATGATAAAACCATCAAGGGAGCAAATGCCGAAGGAGTGCCCCTCGAGGAATATACAAGAAGATATATTGATGCCTTCTTTGAAGACATAAATGTATTAAACATTTTCAAGGCAAATTATTATCCCCGAGCCACAGAACATATACCTGATATGGTCATTATGATAAAGGGACTCCTCAAAAAAGGTTACGCCTACGAGAAAGAAGGTTCTATTTACTATAATATCTCAAAATTCGCTGATTATGGGAAACTCTCTAAAATCGATCTAAATAAGCTAAAACCTGGTCAAAGAATAGAATCAGATGAATATGAAAAAGAAAGCCCCCAAGATTTCGCTCTTTGGAAAAAGAAAAAAGAGGGAGAACCTTCCTGGAAAACAGAGATAGGTGAAGGCAGACCAGGCTGGCATATAGAGTGTTCAGTAATGAGCTCTAAATACCTGGGCCAAACTTTTGATGTCCATTGCGGTGGAGTCGATAACATTTTTCCTCATCATGAGAATGAAATAGCTCAATCAGAAGCATACTCAAGTAAAAAATTTGTCCATTACTGGCTCCATTGTCGTCATCTTATCGTTGAAGGGGAAAAGATGTCGAAGTCTAAAGGTAACTTTTACACCCTGAGGGATATCCTCCAAAAAAATGTTGATCCAATGGCCATACGTTTCCTTCTCCTATCCACTCACTACCGTAAAATACTCAATTTTACCTTTGAAGCT
This sequence comes from Candidatus Aminicenantota bacterium, assembly GCA_030615975.1. Classification (GTDB taxonomy): domain Bacteria; phylum Acidobacteriota; class Aminicenantia; order Aminicenantales; family Aminicenantaceae; genus JAUWYH01. Next base: position 1,003 of record JAUWYH010000021.1, on the reverse strand, counting down.
CTCAACCAAGCTAGCGCTTCGCTCCAGAGAATAAAAGACTTTCTCTTCGAGCTTAAGAACCATCCTTTTAAAAAGGGCGAAAACAAACACATCTCAGAATTGATCGAAGAAACCAGGCATAAGCTCATTTCTGGGCTCAGTGATGATTTGAATATCTCTGTGGTTTTATCAGCTCTTTTTGAAATGATTAGGAAAGTCAATATCCTGATCTCTAAAGGCAAAGTTTACATGAAAGATGCTGAAAATCTGATATCTTTTATTCGATATATTGATAAAATCTTAGCTGTTCTTCCTGAGGAGGAAGAAGAGACTTTAGCCATTGAGGTCCAGGAGAAAATTAAAATAAGAGAAAAAGCCCGTGTTGAAAGAAATTATGAATTAGCCGACAAAATCCGTGAAGAGCTTCTTCGAAAGGGAATTTTCCTCGAGGACACTAAAGATGGCGTGCGATGGAAAAAAATGAAGTAGGGCCTGTTCCCTGAACGGGCCACTGTAGAGACCATTATCTGGTTGGGAATAATAGATATATGGCCCACTCTCAGAAGGGCTTAATATAATCGATTCAAATGAATAAACACGAACCATACCTCCTCGGAAAATCTGGTGAGGAGGTGGCCCTCCATTATTTAAAAAGAAAAAAATACAAAATTATCGAAAAAGGTTTCCGCTTGTTCAGAGGAGAAATAGATATAATCGCCTATGACAATAAGACATTGGTCTTTATCGAGGTAAAAACAAGAAGAAGCAGAGATTTTGGCCTTCCTGAAGAATCGGTGACTCATTCCAAACAAAAGCAAATCAGAAAAATTGCCCAGGGTTTTTTATCCATCAATAAAATTCAAGACATTGAATGTCGGTTTGATGTCCTCTCTCTGATAAAAACCGAAAAAAATGCATACTTATTTCGGCATATCAAAAATGCGTTTTAAATTTTGGAGGTATTAATGAAATTCCTGAAAAATTATGGATTTATTTTTTTTATTGTTCTTATTTTTGTTTTCTC
>JAUWYH010000216.1 GCA_030615975.1 Candidatus Aminicenantota bacterium | reverse complement strand
CTAAAATCCGCCGTCTAACTTGCTAAAAACATGATATATAAAGAAGCTTTTTATATGATATTATGTAGGTGAAGCCAAAATCATCGAAAATGTAAGCAAATCATATAGTTAAAAGATTTAGACTGTGGATTTTGGTTGATTGGAGTTCGCTCAAAATTTTTAACCTTTTTTATGCTTCAAACTTCAGCCTTTCACTCCTTATTCTTTTATAAAAATATTTTGCAAATGAACTGAGTTAATCGATTAAGCGGATTTAAACATTATCTGAATCTAATATGATTCTGGCATCAACGATTGTGCATCCTTTTCCTTTTTCATAAACAATGAGCGGGTTTATATCCAGTTCTTTGATATCCTCGAAATCTACGACAAGTTGAGATAGCCTTTTAAGACATGTAGCTACAGCCTCTGTATCATAGGTCGGTCCTCCTCTAAATCCTTCCAGAATTTTGTGAGTTTTTGTCCTTTTTATCATCATTTTCGCTGTAAGCTCCCGGATAGGTGCAAGCCTGAAAATCACGTCTTCAAGAGCTTCGACATAGATTCCTCCCATGCCAAACATCAGAATCGGCCCAAACTGCGGGTCTCTGTTCATTCCCAGAATGACTTCTTTTCCTGGAGGTGCCATTTCTTCTACTATCATACCTGTAATTTTGGCCTCAGGTTTTTTAGAAAGGAGATTTTCGCAAATTTCTTGGTAAGCTTTCCGAACCTCACTGCTGTTTCTCAGACTAAGCTTGACTCCTCCAAAGTCAAATTTGTGAAGGACGTCAGGAGAAGCAATTTTCAAAACAACAGGAAATCCTATCTTTTGAGCGGCTTTTACAGCCTGAGTCTCGTTCTCAGCCAGAAAAGATTGAATCACAGGAAAATGATAAGCCTTGAGGATTTCATAAGCTTCTTGCTCTAAAAGGAAGAGGCGCCCTTCTTTTCGGGCTGAATTTAAGATTTCTTCGGCTTTTGGTCTTTTTACCCTGAATTTTTTAATTCCTGTTTTAGGGCGTTTGAGCCACTTATAGAAATTGTTCATTTCGGCCAGGACTCTTGCCGCTGATTCAGGAAATCTATAGGAGGGGATTCCACTCTCTTCCAAAACATCGATTCCTTTGGAGACATCGTATACCCCAAGGAAACAGCATAACACTGGTTTCTTGAAAAAGCGAACCGTTTTGACTATAGACTCGGCAATGTTCTCGACGTTGGTAAAGGAAGTGGGAGTGAGGATGATTATTGCGGAATGGATGTTTTTGTCTTTCAGGATTTCTTTTAAGGTCACTTGATACTGTTCTTCCTGAGCTTCTGCAATCAGATCCACGGGATTATTCAAACTTGCTGTGGGCGGAAGAATCGTTTTTAAGGTTCTTTTTGTGCTTGGAGAAAGGGAGACCATATTCAGTCCATAACGAATGCAGGAATCTGTGGCTAATATTCCTGGACCTCCTGAATTAGTGATGACCGCTACATTCCTGCCTTTAGGCAGTGGCTGGGTTGAGAAAGCCTTAACATAATCAAAAATTTCTTCTAAAGTATTTCCCCTGAGAACGCCGCATTGATTAAAGATGGCATCATAAACTCTATCTGAGCCAGCGAGAGATCCGGTATGAGAGGAAGCCGCTTTGGCGCCGACAAGAGTTCGTCCCGCTTTAAGGGCAATAATAGGTTTGGGATGCGTCGGGTTGCTTGTGATGTCTCGGGCAATATCCATGAATTCTCTTCCGTCGACAAGGTCTTCGAGGTACATCAAGATAACATCTGTCTTGGGGTCATTTTTTAGATAGAGAAGAAGTTCATTCTCGTTGAGTTCTGCTTTATTTCCCATGCTGATAAATTTTGAAAACCCGATATTGGACTCTTTGGCGTAGTCAAGCACAGCCACGCAAAGAGCGCCGCTTTGGGAGATGAAAGCGATGTTTCCTTGCTTTGGCATCTGGGTACCAAAGGTTGCATTCATCGATGTTTTAGGATCCGTGTTCACCACACCAAGACAGTTCGGCCCTACCAAGGAGATATAATGATTTTGACTGATTTTTGTTATCCTTTGCTCCAGTCCTATCCCTTCGCCTCCGATTTCTTTGAAACCGGCTGAAATAATGATAACTCCTTTGATTTCTTTCTTCCCGCATTCCTCTAGAACTTCAGCGACAAACCGGGCGGGGACAACGATAACGGCCAGGTCCACTCTGTCAGGAATATCCATCACCCTGGCATAGCATTTTATTCCCAGGACTCCCTTGGCTTTGGGGTTAACAGGGTAGACAATTCCTTGGAATCGGCTATCGATCACGTTGGCTAAAAGAGATTGTCCTACACTCCCTGGTTTTCTAGAAGCCCCGATGATGGCAATAGAGCGAGGACAGAAGATAGAGTCGAGATTTCCAGTATTTCTATCGGATGCATCTGACTTCTTCATTGAATTTTTTTGTAACACATATAAATTATCTATTGACTATTTCCATGTGATTACGACTTTAATTTTTTTGGACATTTTAATTCTATCTGTGTGAAAAATCAATAAAATAATAAAGATAGTAAGCATCTCCATTTCCGTGATAACTGATTGCTATGTTCAGGACAAAGGTTTTGGGAAATAGTCGCAGCGACCATTGAAGATTTAGCCTTCGGGATTCGCTCTTCGAGGGACCCCGACGGAGTAGGGCGTCGAGTATGTCTGAGCGGAGCGAGTTACGCAGACGCCGAGAAGAGCGAATGGAGAATGGCGTTAAAAATCTGAAGGGAGCTAGGCTATTTCCCAAAACCTTGTCCAATCACGGATTTGGAGATG
>JAUWYH010000194.1 GCA_030615975.1 Candidatus Aminicenantota bacterium | reverse complement strand
CTAACCATAATAATCATTCAAGGGAGGGTACTTTCTTATTCCAAATTTGAAATTCAAACGGCAATTCAAATTTAGAGTAACACATTTGGTAGCACAATTCGCCAGTGATGTCAAGAAAACACAGGTTAAAGTAAGCATCTTTTTTTCCGTGATAATAAAATGCTTCCCAGGTTAAAAGACGATTCATAGAATGAAAGCATTATCTTTACTTTCTTAATAGGGAATGGCTAACCCCCAAATAAGTTTATAAAATTTTTGCTTGTTACCCAAACGAGTAGTTTCAATATCTCCCCAAATTCCAGCTCCCAATGATAACTCGATCCAGTCTGAAAGCCTAATCCGAATGACCAGATCTCCGAAAAAAATCTGGCCGATGGAAAAAAAGCTTCTCTGTTTGAGAAAATATTTGAAGGCTAAGGCCAAATCCTTCTGAAATCCAAAATTCAATCTGTCTTCGGCTCTGCTGTGATCGTTGTAGCTTGGAAAATTACAAGGAAATTGGAGGTGAACAAAGAATTCTCCATGGAGGAAAATTTTTTTTCCTCAATAAATGGCCTCTTTTCTAGATAGGGACGATAGATGAAAATTTCGTAAGCAAAAATGGGTTGGGAGAAAGAAAAGAAAAGAAACCATAAAAAAATAACACCGTTGTTTTTGTATTTCTTAAAATTCATAAGATAGACCTAATCGAAAAACTCTCGGAGATTGAATTTCTGTGGCAAAGCGGAGCGGAAATTCAGGACCTGTCCACTCATTTTCTTCGGTTGCCAGCGCTCTGTTCAGAATATTAAAACCATCTAAGATAATTCTCATTTTTGTATTTTTAAAATTTAATATTTTTTCTATCCTGATGTTTACTGTCCGGTTATATTCATATCTTGACACTCCACGGGGATGAGCCTGAATATAGAAAGGGCCTTGGTTCATCCCGCGGACAATGATCTTGCGAGCAAAAGGTTGTCCATCATAATATTTTATGATACATCCAATTCTTACACCAAAAGGAGCCCGGAAGTTGAAGCCTATTCTTACTGTGTAAGCTCTATCAAAACACATCCTCCCTCTGGCATTGATAAGAGTATTAGGATTATCATAAAGACTCCCTACAACGCCATCATCGTTTTCCCATTCTGTATTGCCTGGGCTTGTCGTTCCTGTAGCTGATGTAGCTGTAAAAGTGAGAAAAAACGTGAATTTTCGACTGTATCTTTTGACAAGAGTTAGATCGAAGCCTGAGTATCTGGATTTTCTGTTCTCCGAATCATAGTTGGTGAGAAGAAAAAAATCTTGGCCTAAAGTCTCTGATTTCTGATCATAGACAATAAAGGTAAGGTCATCATGCGTGTCAGGGATTCTGTCATCGCCGATATCAAAAAATTCCGTAGCCTCATAGGAGGAAAAAGGGACTCCGATATTTACTGTTTCAATAAGATTTCTATTCTCTCTGAAGAATGCTCCCAAAGTCAGATACCAGCTCGAGCTAAAAGTAAAATGGAAGGATATAGCCAACTCATCCGTATGAGGTCTTTTCAATTCATGGTCTATTTCAGAAAACAAGGGACCTTCTCGTCGGAGAAGAATTTGGGCTTCGCCTTCTTGGTATTTTCTGTCATTATTCTTATCTTCCCATGAATAAACCCATCCTCCAAGTGCGTTTAGGTTTCCATAAGTCAAATAATAAAGTGGAAGGGTGAAGTAGTAACGAGCCGCCCAAATTTTAAGTGCTGATGTCTTTGCTTTGGATAAAGGGAGAACAAGCCCAAGACGAGGAGAGACGTGGAGCCAATTAATCTCGTTTTTTCCTCTATTTAAGGAAGAAGAAGGATGATGAGCCCAACCTTTGCTAAAAGCAAGATGGAAACCAAAAATTGTAGATAAAAAATTAGAGAAAGTGATTGTATCCTGGGCAAAAAAATTCAAGTGAATGGCTGATTCCCGATGCTCAACAGGGGTATTGAATTTTATTATTTCTAAAGGTTTTTCTTCGAAAAAATGAAGATGGGCGTTTTCTGCAATTTCTTTTTGTGAAAAAGAAGAACAGTATCTAAGCTGAAAGCCGTATTGAAATCTGTGACGAGCTCTGAAGAGATTTGTGATGAAAGAATCTCCCCTCATAAGAAGACTGAAAGAATCCCGCTTGTCCTTATGTGCAAATGCAGCAAATCCAGAAGGGATATTCTTGAAGATTTCAAGGCTATGCTGGTCATAATGACCTTCTTGAAAATCTGAACGAATCGAGCCGTAATTAAAACAAAGACCGAATTTGAAAAAATGGTTTTCTCTGAATTGAGAATTCCAGATGACCTGAAAAACATTAAAAAAGTCTTTGCGGTTTAAGGTGGAAGTAGATGGAATATCTCTTTCTGCCCCAAAAGAGGGATGGGTGATGATTTGGCCTGTCCAGATTAAATGCAGGCTGCTTTTAGAAAAGACACGTTTTAGGCTCAGGAAGCCAGAATAGAGAGAAGCTTTGTCCTCTTCTTCATAATCTGCTAAATCCCGGGAAAGATGAAAAGTTGAAAACGATGAGAAAAAGAATAGCTTTTCGGGGATGAGGGGGCCAGAAAGATGGAAATTTCCGTCCAAGGAATAATTAAATGAATGGCTATCCTTTATTCCTTCTTTCTCCAAGGCTGGTGAGATGTTAGTGCTTTGCAATTTTTTATGAATAAAAAAAACAGATGCTCCACCATGGTATTGAGATGTCTCCTGTTGAGTTAGGAGGTCAAAATAACCTCCTGGAGAAAAAGCTTCTGGAGGAAGCCCCGCATTGATCAACTGAGTAAAGCGAAGAGTGTAAAAATCAGGAAAGATAAGAGGCATGCCTGTCCAATACGGATCGGTCACATCCAGACCATTGAGGAGGTATCTATTTTGAGTCCAGGAGCTACTTCCCCTTGCACTATATAGAGCAGGTATGCTACTCCAAAGTCCTCCAACATCAATACGATTGGTAGTAGCGGACAAATCCTGATTCTCCACAAGAGACCAAACATTGTGAGCTGAAGGAGAGCCTTGTATTTGCTTTTTATCGAGAATGGTTTGATGAAGACAGATTGTATAGTCAAGAGGCAATTCTTTAGAAAATGATTTTTCTTTTCTCCTTACAGGAAAAAGAATGACTTTTATGTACAAAGTTTGTGAGGGTTCTAAAAAGATGTTTTCTCGAATATGGGTTTTGTATCCTTCTCCTCTGAAGATAATTGTGTAATTTCCAAGAGGAAGTCCCCAAATCCGAAATAATCCAGATGAATCACTAGTGAATATTTTTTTAAGATGATTAGCTTCTGACTCCAAATGGATTTGGATTT
>JAUWYH010000176.1 GCA_030615975.1 Candidatus Aminicenantota bacterium | reverse complement strand
TCTCTGCTTACTCATTCTATAGAAGTAAAAGGCCAATACGCTGACATTATATTCTACTGGCCCTCGGGAGGAAAATACCCGTTTGAAGCACGGGCTAAGAGTGGGGATATTAAGTGGAATCTTCCTTTTGAACTTTCCTTTCAGGAAGAAAATGGAATCTCTACCATAAAAGCTTTTGCCCAAGAAAAAGAAAAACCATCCATCTTCCTCTCCACCAGTTATGGGACTATCAGGATTGAAGAATAAACGAAGACCTAAAAAAAATCAATGCCTGGATTTGAAATTGTATATTTTCTCCGTTAACCAGCCATTGATCTTGATGTTGAAATAAGAAATGATGTTAGCCAAATCTTTCTTGTATTTAGTCACATAACGGACAAAACTCGTCTCCTTCTTGAAGTGCAAAAGGTTTTCGAACTCAGCCACTTCATCATTGAGCTCAATCAAATAATGATTAACGGCACGATATTGGGCATTTATATCAATCAAATCCTGGCTTGTTAGCTTCTTAAAATCAAGATAAGGGGGAAGAGAATGGAGAATTTCAATGCTTTCACTGCGTAGTTCACTCACATACTCCTTAATCTCCTGGAAAAAGGACTTGTACTCTAGAGGTTTTTTTAATTTTTCCTCTGCTTTATCAAGCAATATTTCATACTGGTCTTTAAGGGAGACAATTGATTCTTTGATTCCAAAATATTTTCTTTTAAAATGGAAAAGATCGATAAAATCTCTCCCAATATAAATTTTATCCTTGTATTGTGTCATTAGCTCTCGAGGGGAATGTGTGTAAAATTTAACTTCATATCGCCTTCCACCCGAATCTCTTTCCCTTAACCTGGCTAAAACCAAAAAATTATTTTGCTCTACAAAATAGCTATTCACATCTAAAAGAACAGAATAAACAGCAAGGTTCTGGACAATATACTCTTTTACATAATTGAGGAGGTCGTATCTTTTTTGGATGAAATCATTGACCGTCTCATTGGGCGTTGGGTTAACAACAGAATATGAAGGAGAAAAAAGATAGAGAACAGGACCGATTCCCAGTTCAAGATAGAGATTTTTTAATACATTATGATGTAAGTCATCAAAAAGGACGGATCTCAGAGCGGGCAATTTTTTGAGATCAAGTTTTGAGAGTTCTTCAATTTCATTCATTTTCAGGAAACCCTCTATGGGAAAAAATACTATCACTTCAAGCCAGAAAAATCAATAAATAAAACTCGATGTTATCTTCTGAGGAAAGTCCAAGCTTCGCTTTCATATCGTTCTTTCTGAATATCCAGAGTAGCCTCCTTTTCTTTTTTGCTAAGAATTTTTGGCTTGAGGACAATTCCGAAAAATTCAGAAAATCCAGCTCTCAAATGCTCTACCACCCAATCATAGCTCACCATCTTTCCCAGAGCTTGGGAAAGAGAAATCATGCGAATATTGTTTTCTTTTCCACTCAAGAATGAAACTGACTTCAACAATCCTCCATCTTCTTCAAGAGGAATAGACCCGTGCTGAATAAACTTGTAGCCAACTCTCTTTTGAGCACTGCCCACTATTTTTTTCCCCAACACTTCAATTTCATTTCGGGCAGGATAAGAGAAACAGGGCAAATTTCCTTTTGAATAGAAATCTGGAGGCGAATCTGCCAAACCAGGTTTAAGCCCCATCCTTTCCAACCCCCGCATTAAAGCCTGGGAGACTAGCCTGTAAGATTCCGGAAGCGTTGTGCTAAATGTTTCGCCATCAGAAGAGCATAGAGAATAGGTTACTTCTTTATGGTGCAAAACCAATTTCCCCCCTGTCATCCTTCTGACAATATCAACTCCTTTCCTTTGGCAATTAGCCACATCAACAACTTTAAGAACTCGCTGAGAATATCCAAGGGAAACCGTTGGCTTCTCCCATCTGTAAAACCGAAGATAAGTCTGAGGCTTCTCTCCAAGGGATTGAAAGAGGTAATCATCGATCGCCATATTCATAGAACCTATAAGTGGAGTTTTATCCACAATCAAATTCCAATCTCCAACATTGCTTTTTGAGCTCATGCTATAATCTTATTAAATCCAACTAAATAATGGGGTCACAACATTTGATATTTAACCATGAGAGATATCTAAAACGCAAACTGATGGGACAATTTAAGATTTTTTTCATGGAAGACATTGAAGATAAGGCAAGAATCCTTATGATTCTGAAAAAGAAAGAGCGGACAACGGGATTCGAACCCGCGACCCCGAGCTTGGGAAGCTCGTACTCTACCACTGAGTTATGTCCGCTCTAATTTATTTATATCAAATAATTTACGTCGCTATATTTCTTTATCTGCACCTAATTTGTGAAACACAGATTCTCATATTTCTTGCTAACATCTTTAAGTTCAACAACCGGCTTTTATCATAGCGATTTACGTTGTTTTTTTCAACCTGCTACGGTTAGGTCTTTAAATGAGTCAATACGAAATGAGATATTCCCATCTATGTTTAACAATTACGCTTTATGGATGGCTTTTAACGGAGCTAGCCTCTTCTTCGTATCTTCGACCTCAGCAATGCCAGGGTCAGCATCCTTCCAGAGGGAGAGGAATTTTTTATAATGCTCTATGACTTTGCCTTTCAAATCAAAAATCTTAAAAATATCTTTCATTTTTTGCCTTTATGTATATAATTTTCATAGATTATACACACAGGAAACATCAATGAGGACAAATGTTGTAATAGACGAGCTATTAATGGAAGCCGCTCTCAAACTATCGCTATCTCAGAAAGAAGGGTGTGACAAAGGGATGCCTTCTGATCGGATATCTTTATATGAATCAACTAATTAAAAAAATAAAAAAACTAAAGCAATCACCTATTTCAAAAACAGTAAACAAAAGATTAAAAGAATTTAAAGAGCTGGGCAAAAAAGGAAACGAAAACTGGTTCTGTGAGCTGTGTTTTTGTATTCTAACAGCAAATTCAAAAGCAAGCACTGCCCTAAGCATTCAAGAAGAACTTGGTGCTAATGGCTTTTTGTATAAGCCTCAAGATATTTTATGTAACTGCATAAAAGGAAACAAGCACCGTTTTTTTAACAACAAAGCCAAATACATAATCGAAGCAAGAAAACATAAAAAGATAAAAGAAATTCTGAAGAAAGAAAAAGAACCAAGAGAATGGTTGGTTAAGAACATAAAGGGGCTTGGGTGGAAAGAAAGCAGTCATTTCTTAAGAAATGTGGGGTATTTTGATTATGCGATACTCGACAGGCACATTATTAAATCAATGTATGAACAGGGTTATATAAAACAAAAACCCAAGAGTCTATCAAAGAAAATCTATTTAGTAATAGAAAAACAATTTAGAGATATTGCATGTGAATTGGGGATGACTTCTGCTGAACTTGACTTGTATATGTGGTATATAAAGACTGGTCAAGTGTTGAAATAAAGAAATAAGTGCCACCCCCTCGGATTTTTGTCATATGCCTGTACTTTCTTGACAATTTCCATTCTCTTTATAGAATATATAAACTTATGGATTGCAGAATGAGAAGTTTCTCATGAAAAACAATTCAAGACCGATACTGGTCTTAGCTCTATTTTCCTTTTTTTTGGGATGGATAATGCTGGATATATCCGCAGCCTTTTTCAAAAATGATGACAAAAGTTTCATAAAAAAAGAACTGGCCTGGCGGGAAAATCGCGACAAACGGATGCGTTCGCAAACAAGCTGGCTTAACATTGCTGGACTTTTCTGGCTTGTAGAAGGAGAAAACAGCTTTGGCACCAATCCCTTGAACAAAATCAAACTGCCTCAAGGTTCTGC
>JAUWYH010000042.1 GCA_030615975.1 Candidatus Aminicenantota bacterium | reverse complement strand
TCCTGGGATGAGGGAAAAGAAAAATTTGGAAAAAGAAAAAGATTAAGTATAAAAATTAAGAATAAAGTGACTTTCTTTGTCACTTTACATTCCTTTATCCTGAGCTTTTTTAGCATTTTATCAATAAATACTTAACTTTCTTTTATATAAACGAAAAAAAGATTAAAAAGGTTTTGGGTGAAAGAAAAATTTTTTGAAATTTATTAAGGTATTATGTTTCTTCGGAGAATGAAATCGCCCATTCTCCTGATTCATATATTGTTATCTTTACTATCTCTTCTTCCATCTTGCACTTGAAAACCTCAAATGTCTTCTTTGTTTTCTGGTCAAAAACTCTCTTTCTCCAGAGAATTTTTTCTATCTTGAGTTCTCTGTTGCCGATCACTACAGCTTTTGGTGTTTCACCTCCCTTGTATCCAGAATAAAATCGCAACTCGAAACTTGTTTTGTCTTTGCTCTTATTATTACTTAGAAAATTCTTCACTTGACGCAATTTCATTCGTATCTTATGTTTTACTATACTCGCCTTTTCATTGCGACAACAAATTAGTGACCAACTCTTTATGCCTTACGCTTCACGTCTCTTGTTTGATGCTTTGTCGAGTGAATGATTCTTTCTATTATTTCTGTACTGGAATAACCCTTTAGATAAGGAATAACCACGACCTTCCCGCTTGCTTTTTCAACTTCATTCTTCCCTACTACCTCTTCTATTTTCCAGTCTCCTCCTTTGACCAGCACACCGGGAAGAAGCGAAGCAATTATCTTTTGCGGTGTCTCCTCAGAAAAAGAGACGAGATAATCGATTTCTTCGATGGATTCTAATATTTCCAGTCTTTCTTCTAATGAAAATATGGGGCGAAAACGACCCTTGATTTTCTTTACTGACGAGTCGTCATTTACGGCCACAATCAGAACATCACCCCATTTCTTCGCTTCTCTAAAAATGTAAATATGGCCGCTGTGGAGGATATCAAAACATCCGTTGGTAAAAACAACTTTTTTCCCCTGCCTTTTGATTTCTTCTCGGATTTTCATCAGATCTTCCAGTTTATGTATTTTTGTTTCTCTCACCGTTTTTCTTCCTATTGATTACTCTTGATGTCTTTAGTGCGTTTTATCTTAATTTGAGGAGAAAAAATCCAGGAATGTTTAGGTCGGGTGATCCCCTCATCTTTTTTTAAGGAAAAAACCATAAAGGAATAAAGGTTTCGATGGTAATCATAAGGATAACCATCCTTTTTATGAATAGCCACATCAAGGTAATAAGTCCCATTGATGAGATTCAGCTCATCAATTCTGCAGACAACTTTTCCCTCCCCCTGAATGGAAAGCGGCTCAATATCTTCAAGATAGGTATTGGTCGCATAGCAGCAAATCCCCTGGGAATTAAAGATGCCAATCCCAAATACAAAGTCTTTGATATGTTGGGAAGCCACAACATCTATCTCGATAGTCATTCCTTCATCAGGCGAAAAAACATGTTTTTCCTTTCCATCAAGATCCTTTAACCTTACCTTCTTGATTTCAATCTCTCTTTTTCCCCATCTATCTTCCCTTCTTTCTTCTTTCCACTCCTGCTCTCTTTCTATATCCTTCTGGCGTTTTTCTAAACCCTCCTCCTGCTTTCCAGCTATATCCTGTAGGTATAAATCTATGACTCTTTTTGGATGTCCCATGGCCCGAATTTTTCCTTCCTTAAGCCAGACGACTTGATCACATATTTTCTCAACAGTACGGAGGTCATGACTTACAAAAAGGATAGTTTTTTTTCTGCGTCTGAAATCATCTATCCTATCCAAACATTTTGGCACAAAAGAAGCATCTCCCACCGCCAAGACTTCATCGATGAGAAGAATATCAGGATTGACATTAATGGCAATCGAAAACCCAAGCCGCATATACATTCCTGAAGAATAGGTCTTAACAGGGGCCTCGATGAATTCTTCAAGTTCAGCAAATCTCACTATCTCATCAAATTTTTCGTTGATCTCCCTCTTCGAAAGTCCCAGCATAATTCCGTTTATATAAACATTCTCCCTCCCACTGATCTCAGGGTGGAAGCCAGCTCCGAGCTCTATAAGGGCTGAAACTTTCCCTCTCACAGCGACACGCCCTGAGGTGGGTTTGGCAATACCGGCAACCACCTTGAGCAAGGTGCTCTTTCCAGAGCCATTTTCTCCTATAATACCGAAAGTGGTTCCTTTTTTGATTTTAAAATTGACTTCATCAAGAGCAGTTACCAGTTCATCCGGTTTCAATGCTTTAAAAAGATCGCCCTTGACAAAAGCACTCTTGAATGTTTGAAAACGATGACGAGCTGAATACTTCTGGTAAATGCGAGAGACATTTTCTATATCAATCGCAATCACCTAAACCTCCTCAGGAAAAGAGTCCCGGAGCCTGTCAAATATATAGTATCCTACAAAAAGCAAAACAACGGCCAGAGCAAATGTTACTCCAAGCTTAATCCAGTGGGGGTTTTTCCCGTAAAAGAGGCAGTTTTGATAGCCTTGCATGATATGAGTCATAGGGTTCAAGTTGAGGAAAGCCTTGAGAAATTTTGATTCTTGGATGCTCGAAAAGGTTATCGGATAAACTATAGGAGAGGCAAAAAACCAAAAAGTTAAAAAATTAGCAAGAATATCTTTAATATCTCTAAAATGGACAGTCAAAGAAGAAAGAAGAAAGGAGAATCCCAACGAAAAAATATATTGGAGAAGAATAACCAATGGCAAAAATAGAATAAAGAGGGTAAAAGACTTACCGAAAATTGGGATAAAAAGAAAAAGAATGGGAAGCCCAAAGAGAAAGTGAATCAGATTCGATGAGATAACGACAATAGGAAGAATCTCAGCAGGAAAAAGAATCTTTTTTATCAAATTCCCATGGACCATCAACACATTGGTTGATTCAAGCGATGAGGATGAAAACCAAACCCAGGGTAATACGCCGCAGAATAGAAAAAGGGCATACAACCAAGGGGAGCCCTCAAAAGCAGGATCTCTTGGCCTGATTATAAAACCAAAGACAATGGTATAGACAATCATCAGGAGAAGAGGGTTTAAAAAAGACCAGAGAAAGCCCAGGATTGTCCCTCTATAGCGTGCCTTAAGCTCTCGACCGATTAAACTCTGAATGAGTCCTCTGTACTTGTATATTTCTTTGATGTTTTTAAATAGCCGCAGCATGGTCTCTCCCTGAAAATATTTCTTTTGCTTCTGAAGTGTAATTTCTTCTTTCATCAAAGAGAACAAGCGGAGACATTATAAACTCTTTCTGGGAAGAAAAGTCGCATTCTGCCAGAAACAAATTGGGAGTTCTTTCCCTACGAGGCAAGATAAAACGAATGGCTTTGATTTTCAACTTATTCATTTCTACTGCTTCCCTGAAATCCTCGCTCCTTTTTGCAGGAAATATGAAATAAGCTCTTCCCTCTTTTTTTAAAAGCTCTTTTGTCTTCTGCATTATATCAAAAATATCACATTTTAACTCATGCTTAGCAATAGATTTTTCCTGAAGAGCGCTCAAATGCCCCCTCTCTTTCTTTATATAAGGAGGATTAGAAAAAATAACATCAAATTTTCTCCTCGGCCAGAAAGTACAGAGGTCTTTGTGAATAATGGTGATTTTATCCTCAAGTTTGTTAAGAGAGATATTCCTCCTAGCCAGAGCAGCCAAAGATACCTGAATTTCTACTGCTGTGATATGTTTGAAAGGTTTAAAACTCAAAAGAAGAGAAATAATGCCGTTCCCTGCGCCAAGCTCAAGGAGCTCATCAGATTTTTTTGTTTGAATAAAATCAGCCAAGAGAGGCGAATCTACAGAAAATCGGTACCCTTTTTTTTTCTGAAGGACAAGGATACGTCCAAGATAAAAAGAATCCAGAGTCTCATCTTCACCTTTCATTTGATCGATCAGCCTCATTTTTACTTAATTTAGTAAAAACGATCACCTTCTCGGGAAGGATCTCAGCAAATCCTCCTTCAACAGAAAATTTTTCTTCTTTTTGATTCAAGCGATATGTTATTGCTCCTTTCCCAAGAGCCACAAGAAGAGGGCGGTGACCGGGAAAAACTCCTATATATCCCTCCAAGCCTGGAAGAAAGACCGCCTTGACATCTCTGTCAACCAATAATTTTCTGGGTGTTATCACCCTCAGCTGAAGAGATAAAGGCAAATTTATACTCATGCTGACTTTAATTCCTCGGCCTTCTCGATCACTTCGTCAATGTCGCCCACCATATAAAAGGCCTGTTCAGGTTTATCGTCGTGTTTCCCTTCTACTATCTCATCGAATCCTCTCACTGTTTCTTCAATCTTAACATATTTTCCAGACCTTCCTGTGAATTCCTCTGCAACATAGAAAGGCTGGGAAAGAAAACGCTGAATTTTTCGTGCTCGGGCGACAACCACTTTATCTTCTTCTGACAGCTCCTCTATTCCGAGAATGGTGATTATATCTTGAAGGTCTTTATAACTTTGAAGAATTTCTTTAACTTTCCTTGCCACCTGATAATGTTCTTCTCCAATAACCCTCGGATCCAGTATCCGAGAATAGGAAGAAAGAGGGTCTACGGCGGGATAAATCCCTATCTCAGTGAGAGCGCGGGAAAGGTTTGTGGTTGCATCCAGATGAGAAAATGTTGTAGCCGGAGCTGGATCGGTGAAGTCGTCAGCCGGAACATAAATCGCCTGGACTGAAGTTATTGAACCTCGATTAGTCGAGGTAATTCTCTCCTCCAGCTCTCCCAGTTCTGTGGCTAAATTAGGCTGGTATCCTACTGCAGAAGGCATCCGCCCAAGCAAGGCAGACACCTCTGAGCCAGCTTGAACGAAACGAAAGATATTATCGATGAAAAGAAGGATATCCTGGCCCATCTCATCCCTAAAATATTCGGCCACAGAGAGCGCAGCTAAACCAACCCTAAGTCTTGCTCCGGGAGGTTCGGTCATCTGGCCGAAGATAAGAGAAGTCTTATCGAGGACTCCTGATTCTTTCATCTCCAGCCAGAGGTCATTTCCCTCTCTTGTTCTCTCTCCTATTCCGCCAAAAACAGAATATCCGCCGTGTTCTTTGGCTACATTGTTTATCAATTCCATGATGATCACAGTCTTCCCCACCCCAGCTCCGCCAAATAGACCAATCTTTCCTCCTTTCAAAAAAGGCTGGATGAGATCTATCACTTTGATTCCGGTCTCAAACATTTCAAGCTTTGTGCTCTGTTGCTCAAGTGACGGAGGAGGACGATGGATAGGATATTTCACTTTGGCTTTGATAGGGCCCAGATAATCAACTGGCTCTCCTATGACATTCATTACCCGTCCTAATGTGGCTTCTCCTACAGGAACCTGAATCGGCCCTTCCAGATCAATGGCTTTCATCCCTCGAGCTAAACCATCAGTAGGGTGCATGGATATGCATCTTACCCTGTTTTCCCCGAGATGCTGTTCCACTTCTACGATTATGTCAACAGGAGTTTGAGTATCAAATCCCTTGCTTGTGTTTCTATCAAACCTTACTCCATGCTTCCTCTTAGTTTCCTGAACAGAATGCGCAGGAGTTGTATCGAATCCCTCACTTGTGATTTGAATCGCATTGTATATTTCAGGAAGTTCGACATCCCTGAATTCTACGTCTACCACAGGCCCAATGACCTGAACGACTCGTCCAGTTTTTCCTTGTCTCTTTTTCTCTGTTTTTGTTTTGGGTTTTGATTTTGCCATGTTTTTCTCTCCGAATCTCCTATCTTTTTGCCAAAGCTTCTACGGCAGTCATGATTTCCAAAAGTTCCTTGGTGATGGAAGCCTGCCTTATCTTGTTTAAAACCAATGTCAGATCAGATATCAAATCCTCGGCGTTCTGAGTGGCATTATCCATGGCCATCATTCGAGCCGCATGCTCGGCTGCTGAAGATTCAAAAAAAGAATGGGAAATTTGGTTCTCCACATATAATGGAAGAAGCGTATTGAAAATAGGACCTGCTTCAGGTTCCCAATCTGGAGTCAATCGCTCTTGAGCTTCTTTATTTTCTGGAATTTCAATGGGTAAAATCTTAGCTATGGTTATCCGTGGGGACAGAATAGATTTAAATTCATTGTAGACAACATAAACGCCATCTGTCTTGCTGAATGTGTAGAGTTGAAGGAGAAATTGAGCCAAATCTTTCAGCTCTTCTGGCGTGAGTTTTTCTACTTTTCCCGAATATGTGCGGTCTAAGGGAAAAGGATGTTTTTTAAAAAAAGTCACAGCCTTTTTCCCTATCAAAACCAAACGGATATCTGACTGCTTTGCCTTTTCTTCGAAAAAAGAAAGGGCTTTTTCTAAAAGATTTGAATTGAAGGCTCCACACAATCCTTTATCAGAAGTAATTATCACCCCTTCTATCCTTTTCTCTTCTCTCTTCATCAATAAAGGATGTTCATATCTCGCAGCCCAAAAAGCGGCTTCTGAAAGAAAATTAGGGTAAGAATGCCAGTAGGGACGAGCCTCTATGACGGTGCGTTGCACTTTTTTTAATTTGGCTGTGGCCACAGTTTTCATCGCCTGGGTTATTTGTTGAGTATTCTTCACGCTTCTTATCCTTTTTCTGAGGTCGATTAGAGCCGGCATATTAGCGTTTCTCCTCCTTGAATTTGCGATTAAACTCTTCCAAAGCCTTGCCTATGGCTTCATCAAGCTCTCCGTCGATTTCCTTTTTCTCTTCGACTCTTTTTAATAAATCGGAATGTTCCTTTTCAAAATAATCATAAAGCTCTCTTTCATATTCTTTGATCTCTGAAACCTCAAATTCATCTAAATACCCTCTATTCCCTGCATAGATGATTAAAACTTGTTTTTCTACGGATAAGGGAACATATTGTTCCTGTTTTAAGATTTCTGTTAACCTCTCTCCTCGCTCGAGCTGGGCATGGCTGGCTTTATCCAGCTCTGTACCGAATTGAGCAAAAGTCGCTAACTCTCTGTACTGAGCTAAATCAAGACGCAACTTACCAGACACCTGTTTCATGGCTTTTATTTGGGCGTTTCCGCCGACTCTTGACACAGATATCCCAACATTAATGGCCGGCCTTATCCCTGCATTGAAAAGCTCTGGTTCCAAATAGATTTGGCCGTCCGTGATAGAAATGACGTTCGTGGGGATATAGCCTGAGACATCTCCTGCCTGAGTTTCGATAACAGGAAGAGCGGTCAAAGACCCTCCTCCATTTTCATCATTGTATTTGGCAGCTCTCTCAAGAAGCCTTGAATGAAGGTAGAAGACATCGCCAGGATAGGCTTCTCGCCCTGGCGGCCGGCGCAAGAGAAGAGAGATCTCTCTATAGGCGGCTGCATGCTTGGAAAGGTCATCATAGATGAGAAGAGCATGCTTCCCATTGTCCCTAAAGTATTCACCCATAGCACAGCCGCTGTAGGGAGCAAGATATTGCAGAGGAGAAGGATCACTGGCAGAAGCAGCGACGACTACAGTGTAATCCATTGCTCCATAATCTTTTAGTACTTTAATGACATAGGCAACCGTCGAATTTTTTTGGCCAATAGCCACATAGATACAGATAATATCTTTATCTTTCTGATTGATGATGGTATCTATAGCAATAGCTGTTTTTCCTGTTTGGCGGTCGCCGATGATAAGCTCCCGCTGGCCTCTCCCTATAGGAATCATGGCGTCAATAGCCTTTATTCCTGTCTGCAAGGGTTCTTTCACTGGTAAACGATCAACAACGCCTGGTGCCAAGCGTTCAACTACCATATGGATATCGGTTTTGATGGGACCTTTCTCATCTAAAGGAATGCCCAGGGGATTCACTATCCTTCCGATAAGAGCAGGGCCTGAGGGAACCTGTATAATCCTATGGGTACGCTTGACCAAATCTCCTTCTTTGACAAGATGGCTTTCCCCTAATAAGACTGCGCCTACACTTTCTTCTTCTAAATTGAGCGCAAGGCCATAAACTCCCTGCGGAAATTCAAGAAGCTCATTGTACATCACCCTATCCAGTCCATAAATTTGGGCAATCCCATCTCCAACTGCAGTCACAGACCCAACCTCCTTAATGTCAACTTCTATATCATATCCTTCGATCTGACTTTGGATAATTCTGCTTATTTCATTGGCTTTTATTTCCATTTTTATCTCTATCCCTCACAAATTTTTTCTTTAAGGCTCTCCAAACTCCCTTTTATCGAGACGTCATAGACGATGTTTCCTTTCCTTATGGAAAGGCCTCCGATCAGTTCAGGTTCGATTTTATACTTCAAAGAAACGGGTCCCTTCTCTAAAAGCTCTAATTTTTCTTCCAATTTTCTCTTCTGGCCCTCCAGCAAAGGGACAGCAGAAGAAACCTCAATGGTTGAAACTCCTTTCCTCTCATCCCATAATACAGGGAAAAATTCCACAATATCTGGCAAAAGTCCGAGACGATTGTTCTCGACGAGGAGCAATATGAACCTTGAAATCTTCTCCGCTAATGAGCCTTTAGCTAAAATCTCCTTTGCTATCTGCATTTTTTTTGTCGTAGGCAAGAATTGACTGGAAAGGGCTTCCTCCATTTTTTTATGGTCAGAAAGAAGATTATAAAAATCTGCGAGTTGTTTAGAAAGGGTTTTAAACTCCTGGTCATTCTTTATGGAGTTAACTAGCCCTTGAGTGTATTTCTTTATTAGAATCTGATTTTTCATATAACTTTTCAAGTCTAAATATGGATTTATCGATGAAAAGGGATTGTGTTTCATCTGTCATCTTTTTTTTAATTCTCTGTTGAGCCAACTCTGTGGCCAGTTCTGCTGTGTATTCTTTAAGCTCTTGGATTCCCGCTCGGGTGAGCATTTCAATATCCTCCTTGGCAAAATGTCTCACCTTCTCAGCTTCCCGTTGGGCATCTTTGATTATTCTATCTTTTTCTCTCTGGCCTTCGATCTCGCTTTCTTTTTTTATCTTAGTAATTTCTTCTTCTAATCTACTCAGTCTGTTTTTCACTTCCTCTAGCTTCAACTCTTCTTTTCGCCTCGAATCCTCCACATCTTTTAAGGAGCGATCTATCTTTACCGCTCTCCCATAAAGGAAATTTCGGATAGGCTTGAAAAGAATATAGGCTAACCCTCCAAAGAGAATAAAAAAATTGATCGCTTTCCCCAAAAATTCCGTATAACCTGAGGCATGATTTTCTTCCGCCACTGCCATATTGAATAAAAAAGGCACAATAAAAAAGAGGATAAGAATTTGTTTTTTTCCAGCCATTAGTTTAAAAGCCTCTGTTCAATTCTCTCGGCTAAGCGCTTGCTGCTGGACTCCAATTCTTTCTTTAAGCTTTCTAATTGCCTGTTCAATTTTTCCTTTGCTTCCTCAATCTGGCTTCGGCATGCTTTATTTGTTCCTTCCAGTAAGCGCTCCTTTTCTTTTAGGCCTTCATGCTCAAATTTTTCTCTTGTTGTTTGAGCCACAACTCGAGCAGCCCTTAATTGCTCTTCAATCTGAATGGATGTTTGCTCAAAGCTTTCCAAAGCTTTATC
The DNA here is from genome assembly GCA_030615975.1 of Candidatus Aminicenantota bacterium. Lineage (GTDB taxonomy): Bacteria > Acidobacteriota > Aminicenantia > Aminicenantales > Aminicenantaceae > JAUWYH01. The sequence continues at coordinate 474 of JAUWYH010000042.1, read as the reverse complement.
TAGGGATTTTCTATTTTCTTCAAATTTGGCTTCTCTTTCTTCCCTAATTTTTCGCAGAGGATTAAAAAAAATTTTTGTAAGGACAGCAATCAGCACCCACACTGTTAAAAATACAACAATTAAGCTTGCATCTATATTAAGCATTATTCAATAAAAGATGTTAAAATTAGGCAAAAATTTAACATTTTTGCCCTAAAAAAGCAAGTCGGAGTCAAATGTAAAGATTTGACCCCATTATTGAAAATATTTCTTGATTTCCCCGACTATAAAAAGAGCGCCAGTAATAAGGATGGAGTCTTGAGGGGTGGCGTTTTGGAGAGCCAAATGGAATGCTTTTTTGGGTTGGATTCTAAGAGGATTTGATTTTCAAATCTTAGAGTTTTTGCCTTAATTTCCTCTGGAGAAGCTGCTCTGAAATAAGGAAAACGTGTAAGAATAATTTTTTTGGCGAGTGGAAAGAGGATATCAGCAATT
>JAUWYH010000006.1 GCA_030615975.1 Candidatus Aminicenantota bacterium | reverse complement strand
CAAGCTTCTTAGTATCAGGGTTGGCCTTCGCTTTTTCTCTTTTGATCTGGTCATAAAGAGCATCCAATTCTTCGAGTACTTTCGCTTCTGACTCATAGTCTTTTGTTCCCACAACCTTGGTGCCTTTGAAAGCCATATGTTCCAATAGATGGGAAATCCCTGTTATACCATACGATTCATTGGCACTTCCCACATCCGCATAGACATGAAAAGAGACAACAGGAGCATCGTGGCGTTCGAGAACGATGAATTTTATGCCATTTTTCAGTGTATGGACCTTAACTTGGTTTTTAATGGCCTCAAAAGTCTGAGCTGGCAGGGAATGAGTGAAGATGACAACGATAGCAAAGATAAAAACGAGTCTTGTGAAAAATCTTTTCTTGGCATTCATTCTCTTACCCTCCTTTCTCTATTTTTTTGGTTTTATCCCAAAGTAACGTGATTAGACATCATAGCGAGCCTGCCTGTACGTTGCACACAGACAGGTTACATGCAGGACAGGGGACCTGAAGGAGCATGGAAATCTCAAGAATTCTATGCCTCAAAGACTCTCTTAATCCATGAATCATGGAAAGCCAAACCAGTAAAAAGGATGAGGCTGCTTTGTTTCGCTCACAATAACAAATGTAACTAGAAGTACATCTCATTTTATCACAGAACTTTTGGGCAAACCCACTAATTGATATTTATAACACAAAACAACTCGCAGTTCTAGGCTTTGGTTTTTTTTAGCCCCAGATCTTCGAGTTGCTTTGCCTCAACTTCTCCAGGTGAGCCTGTAAGCAGGCAGAGTGCGCTTGTTGTCTTGGGGAATGGAATCACTTCTCGAATTGATTCCTCTCCTGCCAGAATCATGACTATACGATCAAATCCCAGGGCGATACCACCATGGGGTGGTACTCCATAACACAGGGCCTCTAAGAAAAAACCGAACTTTTTCTCAACTTCCTTTTGACTTAGCCCGAGTTTATTAAACATTCTTTTTTGAAGTTCAAGGTTATGAATTCGGATAGAGCCCCCGCCAATTTCGATTCCGTTAAGGACCAGATCATAAGCCTTGGCTCTGACACGGAGAGGTTCCTTCTCTAAAAGAACCAAATCTTCCTCAAGAGGAGAGGTGAAAGGATGATGCATAGAGACAAGGCGTCCTTCCTCTTTGCTCCACTCAAATAGAGGAAATTCTGTTACCCAGGTGAATCTGAAGGATTTCTCCTCTCCGAAGCGTAAGTCAGGCTTATCCGTCCCGTATTTCTCCATACTCTCTTCGTAAGTCAATCGGGGAAACGGGATGCTTATCTTTACCCCGATAAGTTCAAGAACAGCGGCCATCATGCCTTCAACCAGATTAAATATATCTTCTTTTTCTATAAAGCTCATTTCAATGTCGACTTGAGTAAACTCAGGCTGACGATCAGCCCTTAAATCCTCATCGCGGAAACAGCGGACAATCTGAAAATAGCGGTCAAACCCGGAAATCATCAGAATTTGTTTAAAAAGCTGTGGGGACTGGGGAAGAGCGTAAAATCTTCCTTTATATACTCGGCTGGGTACGAGGTAGTCCCTCGCTCCTTCGGGGGTAGATTTGGTGAGAAAGGGAGTTTCAATCTCTAAAAAACCGCTCTCGCTCAAGAAATTCCGGATATTGAGAGCAGTTTGATGCCTAAGTTTGATGTTGCGCTGCATGGAGGGTCTTCTCAAGTCTAGATATCTATATTTAAAACGGAGTTCTTCCGATGCTTGAGGAGGATCAACGATAACAAAAGGAGGAACCTTGGTTGTGTTCAAAATTTTTAGATCTTTCGCCTCGACCTCCACTTCTCCGGTCGGCAGGCTTGGATTCCGAGATTTTTCATCTCGCCTTTTCACCACCCCTTCTATGGCGATAACATTTTCCAGCCGAACCTTTTTCGCCTCCTTTAAAAGCTCTCCCCTTGAGGAAAGAACAACAACTTGAACAAGTCCCTCTCTATCTCTGAGGTCAATAAAAACCAAATTGCCTAAATCTCTATGCCTGTGAACCCAGCCGAAAAGAACGACCTCTTCTCCGACATGGTTCAAGCGGAGTTGGCCGCAGTATGTTGTACGTCTCCAGCTGGAAGATTCTTTAGCTTCCATTCTTTTCTTCCTTTTTAGAGAAAAGTAAATATTTTACATAGCCTCTTGGATGATCTTTAGGATCTCCTCCTGGCTTACTTCTTTCTGTAAACCGGTCTCCATGTTTTTCAGTTGATATTTTCCTTTTTTCACCTCGTCTTCGCCGACAATCAGAACCCACCTTGCTCCCAACTTGTTGGCCCGACTTATCTGGCTCTTAAGACTTCGTTCTTTGTATTCCATTAGGCATTCCACCCCTTCCCTTCGCAAATACCAGGCCAATCCTATCCCTTCCTTCTTGGCTTCGTCTCCCAGGTAAACCAAAAATAGGAAATTTTCTCTCTCTTCTGGAAAGCGGATAAGGGAAATAAGTCTTTCCATCCCGACAGCAAAGCCTATACCACAAATATCAGGGCCGCCGAATTCCTTCATCATATCATCATATCTTCCTCCACCGAGAATGGCATCCTGAGCACCCAGTTTAGAGGAGATGACTTCAAAAGTTGTCTTCGTGTAATAATCTATGCCGCGGACCAAGCGTGGCTCTATTTTGTATGCTATCTTGTAAAACTCCAGGTAAGAGCGGAATTGGCTAAAATGCTCCTCACAATCTTGGCAGAGATAGCCTGTGATCTGAGGGAACTTTGAAGATATTTCCCGGCAGGTTTCAACCTTGCAGTCAAAAATCCTTAAAGGATTGGTCGTGATTTTTCTCTTGCAATCGGCACAAAGACGCTCGCTCTCCTTCTCAGCCCGACTCCTTAGCTCCTTAAGGTATGAAGGACGGCATTTCTTACAGCCGACAGAATTGATCAATGTCTCAGTCTCAAACACCTTGAGTTCTCTGAGAAGACAATCTGCCATCTCCACAATCTCAGCATCAACCGCCGCATCTTTCTCCCCGAAAACTTCGATATCCATCTGATGAAACTGGCGGTAGCGTCCTTTCTGGGGTTTGTCGTAACGGAACATCGGCCCAATATAATAAAACCTCAGCGGTTGAGACTGAAGATAGAGGCGATTTTCGATGATCGAACGAACAACTGATGGAGTGTACTCAGGCCTTAGTGTTAAGGAACGGCCTCCTTTGTCTTTGAAAGTATACATCTCTTTAATGACTATGTCGGAAGTCTCACCTGTTCCTTTTTCAAAAAGTTCTGTAGCCTCAAAGATAGGAGTTCTAATCTCTCTGTAACCATAGAGTTCAAAAACTCCTTTGGCGACAGACTCTACGAACTGCCATTTCCTCGCTTCTTGAGGGAAGATATCCTTGGTCCCCTTTATAGCAGCAACCTGTTTTTTCTTATTCATTTTTCAATAAAAACTCCAATTTCTCTGAATCTCCGGTATCTCTCCTCTAATCTCTCTTCAGGAGTTTTTCGTTCTAATCTCTTCAAAGTCAGATTCAACTCTTTATCCACATTCTTGAATGTCTGTTGTGAATCTATATGGGCCCCTCCAGGTGGTTCAGGAATAATCTTATCAATGATACCCAAATCCATTAGATCTTGGGCCCGAATCTTCAAATTCTCAGCAGCTTTGGCAACAGCTCTCTGGTCTTTCCAGAGGATCGCTGCACATCCTTCAGGAGAAATAACCGAGTAGAAAGAATATTCAAGCATCAAGATCGCATCTCCTACACCTATAGCTAAAGCGCCTCCGCTTCCTCCCTCGCCGATGACTACGTTTACAACAGGGACTTTAAGCTGTGAAATCTCTTTTAAATTACAAGCAATCGCCTCTGCTTGACCTCGCTCTTCAGCCTGGATTCCTGGGTAAGCTCCCGGTGTATCGATCAAGGTTATAACTGGAAAGTGGAATTTCTCGGCTAACTTCATCACCCTGAGCGCCTTTCGATAACCCTCTGGGTTGGCCTGGCCGAAATTGCGTTCTATTCTTTTTCTTGTCGTCCGTCCCTTTTGGTGGCCGATAAAAGCAGCTGTTCGGCCTCTGTAAAAGCCAAAGCCGGCAACGATAGCAGGGTCATCTGCGGCCCTCCGGTCGCCGTGAAGCTCCATAAAATCCTCGCTCAAGTAATCAATATAATCTAGAGTATACGGTCTTTGGGGATGGCGCGCCATCTGGACGATATTCAAAGGAGTCAAACTGGGACTGATTTCAGCCCATTCCCTCTCAATCTCTCTTTGAAGCCGAGTTATCTTTGTCTTTTTGTCTTTCTCTTCGCTCGATTGAATTTTCTCTATTTCTTCTTTAAAAAGAACAATCTTTTTCTCTAATTTATAAAAATCCTTTTCTTCTTTCATCAATTTAGATGGATTAATTAATTACCCGTTTATTCTATAGACTTGCCTGAATTAATGTCAAGCTGGGGCTTTTTTCCGATGAATCCAATTGGTGGGAAAAAGCAGTAGAAGAATTAGAATAGAATCCGTAAATATTTGTATGCTGATCCTATTAAGAACTGTCTTGAATCACTTTTAATTTTTGGGAAGGAATATAGATTGCTTTTAGGTCTCCTTCATTATCTGTTTGAAGTTCAATCTGAATTCCGTTTAATTCCATGCGGAGCGAGCAAGGCTCTCCTTCTTTGGGCTCAAGAGTAAACGTGACTTCAAACTGAGGGATGATATAGGCGGAAAGATCTATTTTCTCCTCAAGGGTTTCGAGGGTACATCGATACTTTTTCGTCAGGACTAAATAAGGCGAAAAAATAGGATTGGGAAGAAGAAAGGCATCTCTTTTGATCTTAACAGTGCTTTCTCGCTCCTGACCTGCGACCCTTATCTTGTTTTTAACATTGCCCTCTGTAATGGAACTCGTAACTTCTTGAGCCATTCCGCTCACAGACCCTTTAAAATAAAAGTGATTGGGAATGAAATTTTTATCCAGACGAAGAGTCAATTTTTCAATCTCCATAGCAGTGGGCTTTGTCATTCGGCCTTTGACTGTAAGGATATAGCCCTGCTCATTGCTCTCCCATGTATATTCTTCGTAGCCGACTTTCTCTTCCATAAAATAGATAGAAAGCATCCCACTCTGCACTTTCTCTTGGCTCCGAACAAAAAATACAAAGAAAAAATGCATCATCAATATAAGCAAGATTAAAAAAAATATTTTCTTAAGCATATTTTCCTTCTCCTCATTTTTTCTTCTTCATCCTCTGTCTGACAACTTCATAAAAGAAAATCGATGCAGCAGAAGCGACATTAAGAGAAGTTATTTGACCAAAGAGGGGGATGGAGAGAATTTTATCGCATCTTTTCCTTACAAGAGGTCGTAATCCTTTTCCTTCAGAACCAAAGACCAAACCTACTGGAAGATTATAGTCGAACTCACACCAATATTCTTTTCTTCCGCCTTCTGCTCCTACAAGCCACACTTCATGCTTTTTTAAATCATCCATGGTTCGGGCCAAATTCTTCACTCGGGCAACTTTGACATACTCCACTGCACCTGCGGAGACCGAAGAGACAGCTTCTGTCAAGCCCACAGATCTCCTCTCAGGAAGAATAATCCCATCCACACCCGCTCCATCAGCAGCCCGGATAATCGCTCCTAGATTCTGAGGGTCTTCTATTCCGTCAAGAAGAACAAGGAAAGGAATGTGCGAGGAAGAAAGAATGGAGGGAAGCGGAGTAAACTCTTTCGCCGTTAAAAACGCAACTGCCCCCTGATGGTTTGGATCTAATCTGTTTAGCCTTTTTTTGGGTACAAAGAGAAGAGGAATGCTCTTGGCTTTAGCCATCTGGATGATTTCGCTGATTTTCCTCTGCCGCTTTTCCTTCTGGATCAATATTTTGTTCACTCTGTCGGGAGAAGATTTGACTGCTTCAAAGAGAGGATTGAGACGGCTGATTTTTTCCAATTTCTGATTTCTATTACACTCGATTTCTCATCTCTCTAACTTCTCTTCTGAGCTTTCTCGATCTTGGCCCAGGTATCACGAAGTGGAACCGTGCAATTGAATACAAGTCTGTGTCTAGAAGAATCAACGGAATCGACACAGAAATAACCCTGTCTTAGAAATTGGCAGCGACTACCTGGTTTTGCATCTGCAAGACTTGGTTCAACCCGGCACGAGAATAATATCTCTAATGATTTAGGGTTCAAATAAGTTTTGAAATCAGCTCCCTCGCTTTCATCGGCGGGGTCTTCTTTGACAAAAAGATGGTTATACAGACGGACTTCGGCTTTCAGCGAATGGGGAACAGAAACCCAGTGCAATGTTCCCTTGACCATGCGGCCATCTTTTGACCAGCCTCCTCGTGTCTCTGGATCATAGGTGCAGCGGAGTTCAATGACTTCACCAGTTTGTTCGTCTTTAACCACTCTTTCACATTTAATATAATAGGCATGCTTTAGCCGCACTTCACGCCCTGGTGACAAACGGAAGAACTTTTTCGGTGGATCCTCACGAAAATCGTCTCGTTCAATATATAGCTCTCGTGAGAAAGGAATTTTCCGCGTTCCCATACTGGAATCCTCAGGATTATTTTCGGCATCTAATTCTTCCACCCTGCCCTCTGGATAGTTATCAATGATCACCCGGAGAGGCCGCAAAACCGCCATAACCCGCGGAGCCCGTTTATTCAGATCAAGACGGAGACAGTGTTCGAGCAAAGCGATATCAACAATACTTTCCCTCTTGGCTACTCCAATACGATCACAAAAATCCCGGATTGACTCTGGAGTATATCCACGTCTGCGTAAACCCGATATGGTCGGCATACGTGGATCGTCCCAACCAGCCACATGGCCCTCTTCTACTAATTGAAGAAGTTTTCGCTTGCTCATCATGGTGTAGCTAAGATTGAGGCGAGCAAACTCTATCTGCTGTGTATGAAAGACGCCTAATTGGTCTAGAAACCAGTCGTACAACGGGCGATGGTCTTCAAATTCCAGCGTGCAAATTGAGTGGGTGATTCCCTCAATTGAATCCGACTGGCCATGAGCCCAATCATAAGTCGGATAGATGCACCATTTATCACCAGTTCTATGATGTACTGCATGTAGAATACGATACATGACTGGATCTCGCATATTCAAGTTCGGAGAGGCCATATCTATTTTTGCTCGAAGGACACGGGAACCGTCCTCGAATTCGCCGGCACGCATGCGCTCAAACAGGTCCAGGTTTTCCTCAATCGATCGATTGCGATAAGGACTGTCTTTGCCGGGTTCAGTCAAGGTGCCACGGTATTCTCTGATTTCCTCTGCGCTCAAGTCACAAACATATGCCTTGCCTACTTTTATCAATTGGACAGCATACTTATACAGCTGCTCAAAGTAATCGGAAGCATAGAAGAGCCGGTTGCCCCAGTCGAAACCAAGCCACCGAACATCCTCTTTAATCGATTCTACATATTCGGCTTCCTCTTTGCTTGGGTTGGTATCATCGAATCGCAAATTGCAAAGGCCTTTGTATTCAGTTGCAAGACCAAAGTTAAGGCAAATGGATTTGGCGTGGCCGATATGCAGATAGCCGTTCGGCTCAGGAGGGAACCGGGTATGAACTCGACCATCGTTTTTGTTTGTGTTCAAGTCCTCCTCAATTATGGTTCGGATAAAATCTAAGGAGGGAGTCGAATCCGCAGTGGTCTTATTCTTAGCCTGTTTCCAGTTTTTATCGTCTGATTTAGCATCCTTCATGGCTTCTTCTCCTCCTGCGGATAAATCGGATCACTTCAAAAAATTTAATACCTCAGAGATTCGCTGGGAACAATTTTTCAATGGCTTTGGAAAGCTCAGTTTTGCTCCTTTCTCGACCAGAGGGATGAATTTATCAAGATCCAGCCCTGAGTCTCTGGCCGTAAGGGCAACTCTGAGCGGATGATAAAGGTCTTTGCCTTTACAGCCTGTTTCTCGCTTTATTTCATGTGTTAAGGAAGCAAATTTATCATAATCAAAACTATCAAGCCTCGATATCTTCTCTGCAAAAAGATAAATGACTCTTAAAGCACAATCTGTTTCTAATTCCTCTTTGGTTTTATCCTCCATCCTTGAGGGAGAAAATTCGAAAAGTTTCACAAACTGCTCAGGAAGGTCAGAAAAACGGTCGACGCGTTCAATCAGGCTTTCCACAGCTTTTTCCAGCCATTCCCAATGAGCATCGGTCATTTTCTCGGGCAAAAGTTTTGATTCTTTTAAATACGGATAGGCAAGTTCTGCCTTTTGGCGAGAAGAAAGTTCTTTAATATGCTGGCGGTTAATCCAGTGGAGTTTATCATAATCAAAGATTGCTGCGGATCGACTCACTTTCTTTAGATTGAAGAGTTCAACCAGCTCGTTCTTTGTCAAGACTTCTTCTCCTTCAGGCGGAGCCCATCCTAACAAAGCCAAATAGTTAAAAAGAGAGGATGAGAGAATTCCCTGCTTTTCGAACTGATCGATAGCCGTGGCTCCGTGGCGCTTGCTAAGACGGGTGTTGTCTTTTCCCATAACCAGAGAAAGATGAACAAACTGAGGAGGAGTCAAAGAGAGAGCCTTATATATAAGAATCTGGCGAGGAGTGTTGGAAATATGGTCTTCACCTCTGATAACATGAGTAATCTCCATCAAAGAATCGTCGATAACAACAGCATAATTATAGGCCGGGAGCTCGTTTGAGCGGACCAGAATCGGATCGCCGATTAACTTCAAATCAAAATTAAGGGTTCCCCTTACAAGATCATTGTAGCGGATGTCCCCTTTCTCAGGAGTTCGAAGCCGTACCGCAGCTTGCTCTCCAGCATCGACTCTTCGTCGAGCCTCCTCTAAAGAAATGGCCTGGCATCTACCGCTGTAAACCGGCATTTTACCCAAAGATATAGCTCTCTTCCTTTCTTTTTCAAGCTCTTGGAGCGAACAAAAACAATAATAGGCTTTTCCCTCTTCAAGCAATTTTTGAGTGTAGCTCCTGTATATATCGATTCGAAGCGATTGCCTGTAAGGGCCAAATCTCCCCCCGATATCAGGCCCTTCATCCCAATCCAATCCTAACCAGCAGAGATCTTTTTTCAGTCTACTCTCATACTCTGAAGCAGACCTCTTTATATCAGTATCCTCAATTCTTAAGATGAAGACTCCCTCGCTTTGTCGAGCAAAAAGCCAATTGAAAAGAGCCGTCCTTGCATTTCCCACATGAAGAAAGCCTGTAGGGCTTGGTGCAAAACGAACTCTAACCTTATCCATCAGAATTAATATTAATATCGAAGAGCAAATGAGTCAAGAGAAGCCTAACTGGAGTTCCCCCACTTTTTTCTCATACAGCTTGGGTCTATGGGGATGAGTCGCTCTAGAGAGGATTTTTTAGGGCTAAATCCTCTATGCCTCTCCTCTATCCCCATAGACCCTGGCATAAAAAAGCGTTTCCAGTTATAAATTAATATGACTACCTGATTTTAATTATTATAAATGAAACCATTTGCTTGTTTTTTTCGTATTAATATATATGAAAGAAATAAAAATGAGAAAGGAGTTTAAGATGAGTTTAAAAACTAAAATCGTTATTTTCATGGCAGCCGTGCTTCTTACTTTTGTAGGATTCAACATAATAGCATCATCTGGTGCAGTCGATCTCATCAAAGTAGGAAAAGACGCTGGCTATGACATCATCGCCAATGTTTTAGCCAAAGCAGAAACTGCCTCCAATCATTCCAATCTTATCAAAGGATGAAATATCGTGAAAAGAGGAATGATAAGCATTATCATCAAAATTTGGGAATGGTTGGTCATCGATTATGAGAGTTTTTATCTCTGCATTTCCAGAGGCAGATTAAGCCTTCACGTTCAACCGATTCCCGTCAATTAAGAGGCTGTAGTTTCGCTCCGGTAGAGTAAAACTGCAGCCTCTTTTTTTATACTCTCCCCCCTATATTTAAGTTTTATGAATCAATCCAAAACGAACGAATGAAAAAGAGCTATTTTTTCTCTTTCACAAGAACATGCACCCAGGCAGCGATCGCTTTTCCCTGGCCGATGGCCCCTAGCCCTTCATAGGTTTTTGCCTTTATTCCCAAATCATCCTTCTCAACTCGAAGGATAGAGCACAAAATCTCTTTCATCTGAGGAATAGAAGAGGCTAACTTTGGCTCCTCGGCGATGATAATCGAATCGATGTTTATAATCTCTATCTTTCTTTCTTTAAGTTTCCAAACAGTCTCTATCAGCAATTCAGTGCTTCGAATATCCTTATATTTTGGGTCTGTATCGGGAAACAGCTGACCAATATCTTCTTCCCCTGCCGCTCCCAAAAGCCCATCTATGATCGCATGAATCAAACAATCCCCATCCGAGTGCCCCACTAAGCCTTTGGGGAAAGGAATCTCTATTCCTCCTAAGAAAAGCTTTCTTCCTTTTTCTAGCTTATGAATATCAAAGCCAAGGCCTGTTTTAATCTTCAAGTAATGCCTCCGCTATCCTGAGATCTTCTTGGCCAGTTATCTTGATGTTTCGGGAATCTCCCCTGACGATGAATACTTTCTTCCCTATTCTCTCCACCAAGGATGCCTCATCTGTCCCATAGAAATTGTCCTTTCTTGCCTTATTCAGGGCTTCCTCAAGGATGGAGTAGAAAAAGCCTTGTGGAGTTTGAATCCTGCGAAGCTTAGATCTCTCTAAAGTGCGGCTAACCTTCTTGCCTTCAACTCGCTTAATGGTATCCTCTATGGGAAGTGCAGGAATTGCGGCTCCCAGCTTCTCGGTTGCTTCGATGACCCGAGAAATCACATCCTTCTCCACTAAAGGCCTGACTCCATCATGTACCAATACAATATCCGTCTTTTCTGGATAAACCTCGCTAAATGCAGCAATCACCGAGTCCTGTCTTTTTTCTCCCCCTCTGACAACGGCAGTCAATTTTCTGTAACGGCTAAAATATATTTCCTTTTCTCTCTCATCTCTCAACACCAGAATGATCTCTGACACCTTCTCATGGGCTTCGAATTTCTCCAAAGACCAATCCAATACAGATTTTCCCTTTATTAGAGCAAACTGCTTAACACTCCCAAACCGCCTCCCCTCTCCAGCAGCAACAATAATGGCGGAAACTCTTCTCATTGAGATTCTTCGTTGTAGCGTCCGAATATCATCTTCCCTACAGTCGTCTGAAGTACAGAGGTCACAGTTATATCTATATTCTGTCCGATCATCTTCCTCGAGTTGTCCACGACCACCATAGTTCCATCATCCAGGTAGGCCACTCCTTGGTCTTTTTCTTTTCCTTCCTTAAGGATAAAAAGCTTCATTGTTTCTCCTGGTAAGACAACAGGCTTCAAAGCATTAGCCAGTTCATTGATGTTGAGAACAGGAATTCCTTGGAGTTGGGCGACTTTATTGAGGTTAAAATCATTTGTGATGATTTTCCCGTCCAGATGCTTAGCGAGTTCGATGAGTTTGGAATCCACATCCTTGATCTCAGGAAAATCCATTTCGGAAATGATAATCGAGACTTGAGAAGACTTCTGGAGACGATCTAAGACTTCCAAGCCACGCCTCCCTCTCTGCCTTTTTATACCTTCAGCGGAATCAGCTACCAGTTGTAATTCCTTAAGGATAAATTGGGGAACAACTAGATTCCCTTCGATAAAGGCCGTATCACAGATGTCTGTAATACGGCCATCGATAATAACGCTTGTATCGAGAATTTTACAGCTCCGCCCTTCGCTCTTTTCTTGAAAAAAGCGGAAGATATGAGCAGGATCAAGCCATTCGAATTTTTGAGTCCCGACTAAAAAGCCAATGTATGGCATGATAATCAGAAAAAATATCTTGATAAAGTTCGTGGTCGAATTGTCTTGAGCGATAGTTTGATAAATAGAACCAAGGCCCCATCCTAAGAGAACGCCAGCAAAGGTTCCTATCGTGGAGCTCCAGATGATTTTAAACTGGCTTTTTCTGATTCTGCTCTCAAGATAAATGATGATGATGCTCAACAGAAAACCTATGACAGCTCCTTGGTACTGAGCCAAATTAAAAGGAGGGAAAAAATAACCTGTTAATGTGATGAGAGCGACAACAATAAAGCGAAAAATAAAAATACCCATAATATATTACCTTTAAAATATAATATTTAATGCCTGTTTGATATTTTTGACTCCCATTAAATTTATATCTGGGATATCCTTTTTCTCTAAATGCGACAGGTTCCCTTCTGGGAGAATTATTCTTTTAAAACCCATGGAATGGGCTTCTTTCAGTCTGGCCAGAGGTTGGTTTACGGAGCGAATTTCCCCGCTTAGCCCGACTTCTCCAAAAACAGAAACATCCGGAGGCATCGCTTTATTTTTTAAACAGGAAACAACTGCCAGTATCACCCCTAAATCGCCGGCTGGCTCGTCAATCAACAACCCTCCTGCAACGTTGAGATAAATATCCTCTCCAGCAAAGCTATAACCCAGCTTTCTCTCCACAATCGCTAAAAGCATAGATGCCCGAAAATGGTCAAGGCCCACTGTCATTCTTCTCGGATTCCCGCTGAATAAGGTGGCCGAAACAAGAGCTTGAATCTCCGCCAACAAAGGCCGTGAACCCTTGATTGTGCAGACCACCACACTGCCTGTCTCTTCGACCGGCCGCTCCTTTAAGAAAAAAGCGGATGGATTGGAAATTGCCTTGAGCCCTCCTCTTCCCATCTCAAATATAGCAAGTTCTGATACAGGGCCAAACCTGTTTTTAAGAGCCCGAAGCACACGGTAGGCATGGTCCCGCTCACCCTCAAAATAAAGAACTACATCTACCATGTGCTCCAAGGATTTAGGACCGGCCAAAGAACCTTCCTTGGTGATATGTCCGATGAGAAAAGAGGAAACTCCGTTTCTTTTCGAAAAGCGGAAGACTTGGTTGGCGACTTCTCGAACTTGGCTGATGGTCCCAGGACTCGAAGATAACTTTGAAGAAAAAACAGTTTGTATAGAATCCAAAACAAAAACTTGGGGCGACAACTTCTCTGCCTGAGCAATAATTCTTTCCAGGTTAGTTTCCGCCAGCAGGTATAAATTACCGTCTCGAAGTCCAAGCCTTTCGCCTCGAATCTTGATCTGCTCCAATGACTCCTCTCCTGAAACATAGAGCACCTTTTCTCCCTGATTGGCAAAGTCACCGCTCACTTGAAGAAGGAGAGTGGATTTTCCAATTCCTGGCTCGCCCCCTATCAATACCAGCGACCCCAAAACAACACCTCCCCCAAGAACACGATTCAACTCTTCAATCTTCGTCTTTATTCTTTGCCTTCTCGCTTCTTTTATCTCTTCATAAAGGAGAGGCTCAGAAGCAGGGAAAGAATATTCAGCTGTGACTAGCTCTTCGACCTCTTCGATCAAGGTGTTCCACTCCCCACAATTTAGGCATCTTCCAAGCCACTTTGGGGAATGGAAGCCACAGTTCTGACAGATAAAAGTCGTTTTTTGCTTCATGAAAGGCCTAAACCAAAACCAAAGAATAATTCTCTTTTGGGAGCTAACGCAAAATCATCTATTCCAAGGAGAATATAGAAATATTTTGAGACAGAATATTGAGTCCATAATCTAAAATGAGGACGAGGACGCCGGTTGAAATCAAAACCTTCTACGCTGAATCTTAATCGATCTTGAACAACATAGTAATCGACGGCAGCTCCAACCTTGGATTCCATAATACCGGCTCTAGGTGAAAAAGAACCCCACCGAATGCCTGCCTGGGCTGAGTATGTGAATTTATCGAGCCAGGGGTCATGAATGATTTGGGCCATTAAATAATTATCTGAAGTCGGCCATAGCCTGAGAGTAAGAACTGATTTCAAAAACTGACTTTCTCCATAATAATCTGCTCTTAATCCCAAAGAGAATCGGAAATCTGAGAATGAATGAATCATTTTCTGCAGTTCATCCACTGTCTCTTGAGCTCTGTTATATAATTCTGGCTGATGAATCAGCTTTCCCACAGTTCCTTCACCCTTGTTGATCTTATCTAAAGCTTCATTTAAAAGCCTTAAAGACTCTTCAGTTTTGAGAATCAACTCTTTAAAACTTTTGAGATTTGTCTTGATTTCTTCTCTGTTTTCTTGAACTGTATTTTTTAAAAGAAGAATCAACTCATCTAAATTTTGAGAAACTTCTCCAACGCTTTGATCGAACTTCTGAATCGCTTGGGATGAAGCCTGAAAGCTGCGGCTGAGCTCTTCTTTGCTGGTCCCGAAAATATCCTTCAAATCAGTTGTCAAGGAAGATAGGTTCTGGAGGGTATCTCTGAAATTAGCTATCGATTCCTCCCCGCCTATCATCTCTCTTAAACTCCTTCCCATCTCTTTAACTTCATTCCCGATAGAGAGCAACAAAGTCCCCATCTGGTTAAAGCTTACAGGCGGAAGCCCCTCGATTGTCTCTCCAGGCTGGCAATAATTCCTCTCGTCTGCTGGCAAAATTTCGATATACTTTTCTCCTAAAAGCCCCAAGGCAGCCAAAAAGGCTTTTGAATTTTGAGGCACTTGAACGCCAGAATCTATGTTCATTAAAACTTGGACTCGACTCCCTGCCAAGCGGATATCCCTGACATACCCTGCCTTAACACCCGCCATTCTGACAACGGCGTTCTTTTCCAAACCAGCAACAGAATCAAAAGCAACATAAAGATTATAACCTTTCTTCTTGAAAATAACGGTGAGGTCTCCTACGATGAATATGAACACAACAAGAACTAAAAAAGCACCCCCGATGAATATTCCGATTTTTAATTCCCTTTTCATTCTCTTATCCTCAGCTTATCACAACGCGTTGTTATCCTTTATCATTATCTCTCACCAGTTTTCAATAGGCCCTTCAGCCTTCCCATGAATAAATTGCTGAACCACTGGATTCTTTGAGCTCTTAATCTCTTCTGGGTTGCCAACCTCAATAATTCTCCCTTCATAGAGCATAGCCATTCTATCGGCAACTTTGTAAGAGCTAACCATGTCGTGAGTGATGACAACTGATGTCACTTTCAATTCTTTCTTCATCATATTGATCAAATCGTTTATCGCATCTGCTCGAATCGGATCGATACCTGTGGAAGGCTCGTCATACAGAATAATCTCTGGTTTGTAGGCGATCGCCCGTGCCAGCCCAACTCTTTTTTTCATACCTCCGCTCAGTTCATGCGGCATGAGACCCTCCACTCCTTGGAGGCCAACTTTAGCCAAACTCTCTTTCACCAATTTTTCTATTTTTTCAGCAGGATAACCTGTATACCTTTCCAGGCCAAAGCCTACATTCTGAGCTACTGTCATCGAGTCAAAAAGAGCGGCACCCTGAAAAAGCATCCCAAATTTTCGGGTGATTTTGCGAAGCTCATCATCCTTCATGCGGGTGATCTCAACACCATCTATGAAAATTTCTCCTTTATCAGGCTTGAGAAGTCCGATAAGGTGTTTGATCAAGACGCTTTTTCCCGAGCCACTCTGGCCGATAACGACTAGAGTTTCTCCATGTTCAATTTTGAGGTTAAGGCCTTGAAGAACTCTATTTAAACCAAAAGACTTGTGAAGGCCGACTATACGAATCATCACCCTAATCTTGTTGGAAGTACTTTGCTGAGAAAAAAATTAACTAATAGAATACTGATACTGGAGTAGACCACTGCCCGCGTTGTTGCTCGTCCCACTCCTTCAGCTCCGCCTTCTGCTCTTAATCCCTGCCAGCAGCCGATAATGGCAATAATGATCCCAAAAGCCGCTGCTTTGATAAGACCGCTGATTACATCCCACAATTCAAGATAGAGCAAAGTGTTTTTTAGATAAATAAATCTGTTGACTCCCATGATAAAAACGTTGTAGAAATATCCGGCACCAATGCCGAGTATATCTCCGTAAAGGGTCAGGCAAGGAAGCATGATAAAACAAGCCAGCATTCGGGGAACAACAAGATAACGATTGGGATCAGCTCCCAGGCTGAAAAGAGCATCAATTTGCTCAGTAATCTTCATAGTCCCAATCTCAGCAGCCATGGCAGAGCCAACTCTTCCTGAGACCATAAGCCCAACCAAAATTGGAATGAACTCTTTTGAAAGCCCAAGAGAAATAATCGGTCCTCCATAGGCTTCTGAACCAGGCCCTACATATCTATGAAATCCCACATAAGTTTGGAGTCCAAACACAAGACCGACAAAAGCAGCCGTCAGCGAGACAACAGGAAAAGATCGCACTCCAACTTCTTCAAGCTGTTGAATGAATATCTTCTTTTCCCACGGCTTCTTGAATATATTCTTGAACGTTTTGAAAGAAAGGAGTCCTAACTCTCCAAGCTGCTCGAAGAAAAGAGAAAAAAAAGAAGGTCTTACTCGATGGAACATTTTAAGTTTCAAAAGAACGATACTCCATATCAGCAAAACGTGCATATTCTCTGATAAAGGCAAGATTGATTCTCCCAGTAGGACCATTTCTTTGTTTAGCAATATTGACGTCTGCGATTCCCCGGAGAGTCTCGTCCTGAGGACGATACAGTTCAGGACGATAAATGAAAATGACCACATCGGCATCCTGTTCGATTGCCCCCGATTCCCTTAAATCAGAAAGCTGAGGAATAGGCTCGCGCCTTCCCCTTTCTGGAGCCCGACTGAGCTGGGAAATGCCGACGACAGGGATTTGTATCTCTTTGGATAATTCTTTTAAAGAGCGTGAAATGTAAGACATCTCTTGAGTTCTATTCTCAAATCTCCTTCCAGAACGCATGAGCTGGATATAATCTACAAACAGCAAGTCAAGATTCTTCTCCATTTTTAGCCTTCTTGCTTTTGCCTTCATCTCCATCACAGTTAAAGCAGGGGACTCGTCTAAAAATATTTTTGCTCGAGAAAGAACCTCAGCACTCAATTTGAGTTTTTCAAATTCCCTTTCCCCTATAAACCCTGTCCTCACTTTCTTGATGTCTAACTGTGCCTCAGCGCAGAGAAGCCTGATAACAATCTGTTCTTTTGCCATCTCGAGGGAAAAAAATCCTACAGAATAGTCAGTCTTAACACCCACATAATGGGCAATATTCAAACCCAGAGCTGTTTTTCCCATGGAAGGCCGACCGGCAACGACTATAAACTCAGAGTTGTGAAAACCCGAAGTCAATCCATCTAAATCGCGGAATCCAGTTGGAACTCCTGTGACTGTTTCCTTCCGATCATGTAGGGCTCTAATCATCTCCAGAGTTGGCTCGGTTAACATCCCAATGGGAATAAAACCAGGTCTTATTCTCTGTTCAGCCACTTCTATGATTGCGGCCTGGGCCTCATTGAGAAGTTGATCGGCATCCTCTTTCTGTTCGTAACTCGACGAAATAATCTTGGCAGAAGAAAGGATTAAGCGTCTTAAAATAGACTTTTCTTTAATTATTTGGGCATGATATTCGATATTCAAACTCCTAGGAATGCCATCCATTAGAGAAGAAAGATACGAGGCTCCTCCCACCTCCTCAAGATATCCTGCCCTTTGGAGTTCCTCGCTCAAGGAAAGCAAATCAACCGGCAGCTCTTTATCCACTAAAGCGATTATCTTCTCAAGAATCCTCCGATTAGCCTCTCTGTAAAAATCCTCAGGAGAGATAATAGAAAGCACCACATTCAGATTTTTATTATTTACAATAATTCCACCCAAAACTGTTTTCTCGGCCTCTGGACTGTAAGGCGGAGTCTTTTTCAGAAACATCAAGTCTAGTTCCATTTGCTTTCTCTATCTAAAAAATATCCCTTTCTTTATTTTGGGATCATCTCCCATTTAGTTGTAAAGATTAATACCTTTAAATCAACCCATTGTGGATTTTCTTTTTCAATTATTTTTAACTTCCAAGCCCTTTTTCTGGATTCCTGCTTCCGCAGGAATGACAAGCATATTTCTGGATTCCCGCTACCTGCCTTCGCAGGCACAAGCTCCGCGGGAATGACAGTTTAATTATATATCTCTTATACTATTTTGCAACTTTTTTGGAGATGATCCTTATTTTGTTTCCTGCTCCTTAACTTCTTTTTCTTCTTCTTCCGTTTTTTCTGCCTCAGACTCTTTGGTTTTCTCTTCATTGATTTGAGCTTCTTCCTTTTTTGTTTCTTCTTCCCCTTCTTGCGGTTTTTCCTCTGAGACTTCTCT
>JAUWYH010000122.1 GCA_030615975.1 Candidatus Aminicenantota bacterium | reverse complement strand
TTGGGGCTCAAGGAATAGTCTTCCGACCAGATCTATCCCGTGCTGTCCAGATGTTGTGATCATTATGTTTTCAGGTTCGATGTGAATATTATCTGTCTTGAGGTAATCTATTATCGCCTCCATCAAATCTTTTTCTCCAGGGATAGAAGAATATTGAAGAACATGATCCCAATCCTCTTTTAATGACTTCTCAACAGCTTTATGTATGAAGTCAACGGGAATTAAGTCGTTGCTGGGTAATCCTCCTGCAAAAGAGATTATCTCGGGATCATGCAGACACTTCATCATTTTCCCGATAGCATACCCCTCGAATTCTTGCATGATTTTAGTGAATGACAATTTCATTTTATCCCCTATGAAAATTGATTTACATGGTTCTCTTCCATTTTGTGTGGGTAAAATACACAGGAATGGCGTTAAAAATCTGAAGGGAGCGAAGCCATTTCTGTGTATTGTACTCATAGAATAACCCACACAATATGGAAGAGAACCATTTACATTTATTTTATAGGATTGTTTTAAACTGTTTTTATTTTATATCGTCCAGGATCGTCAAACACATCTATCACATTCACCCTTGTCAGAAAAGTGGCAGAATGAACAACTCCTTCAGGAATAAAGTACCAATCCCCCTTGCTATAAACTCTTGACTTCCCTCCTATATTCAGTCTCATCTCACCCTCCACCATTAGACCCCACTGGGCGCAATGAGAATGGGAAGGCATCTCGCCAACGGGTTCTATATCGAAAAACACCACCTGTTTATCGTTACTCTGGAGGAGCCAGCCGCGTATTCCTTTTATAGGGATATCGATTTCCGGAAGTTTTCTTATCATTTCAGGGTAAGGAGTTTCGTCCCATTGTTTCATAAAATTTTTCATATCTAGTTTGTCCCCTTTTTCATTCATTAAAACAATCCTTTGACAAAGCCTCCATCTACCTGCAAAGAAACTCCGGTTATGTAAGCGGCTCTCTCTGAAACGAGGAAAGCCACAGCCTGGGCAATCTCTTCTGGCGCACCAAGCCTTCCCAGAGGAATACTCTCTTTGATATTCTTATAAAAATCCTCAGTTGTGCCTTTTCCCTTTTCCGCGAATGACTTAGCCAGTTCTTCTACTCTTTCAGTTCTCGTGTATCCAGGACAGATCGAGTTTACAGTGATTCCGTATGGTGCCAGTTGATCGGATAGGGATTTCGAGAAGCCCAGAACACCTGCCCTTGCTGTGTTGGAAAGAATCAAAGTATTTATAGGCTGCTTTGCTGAGACTGAAGTCATGTTAATGATCCTTCCCCATCTCTGTTTCTTCATCATGGGAATCACTTCATAACAAAGATTCACTGTGCTTAATAGATTGAGTTCCAAAGCCTCCCGATAGTCTTCCACAGTAAATTCATCAGCTAAACCTGCTGGAGGCCCTCCCGCATTACAGACGAGTATCTCGACAGTTCCAAACTCGTCCGCAACCTGTTTGACCATTCTTCTTACCTGGCTCTTATCCCTGACATCAGCGATGAAAGCTCTTACCACACTTCCTGTTTCGGCAGCTATTTCCTCTCTGGTCTTAAAAAGCCTTTCCTTGTTTCTTGCACAAATCACAACCTTTGAGCCTTCTCTGGAAAGCTGAAACGCAATCGCTTTTCCAAGGCCCCTGCTTGAGGCTGCCACCAAAACAACTCTGTTCTTAATGCCTAAATCCATCTGTTGTCTCCATATTCACAGATTTTCTTTGCAGAATTCATTTTCTGTAAGAAATCTTTGCAAACCTAGTCTCGTGCCCCCTTCTCATTATCTCCTTGGCATCTTTATCGCACCTTATACATTTATGGTATAGCACGTTGCCAATCAGATTGGCTTTTTCGTTTCTTTCTTCATCTGAAAGGAAATAAGCTTCCATTGTATCATAAGGGCGCGATTCGCCGTCACTTTCGTACTTAATAGTCAAATCCCTTCCAGCATCGAGCACTTTGTAGGCACTTTCGGTCCAGTTGAAGGCAGCCATACCCAAATCAGGATTTATCCTGAGATGAGCAGCAAGAAATATTTTAGGAAGGCCTGAAGCTTCAAGATCCTCACTGCATTGGATAAAGGTTTCAGGGGTTGCTGCATTTCCTATGTTGATCTCGTAAATCGGGGTTGTGCCATCGTTGCGAAGATATTCCTTGAAGATATTTAATAGCATCCTGAACTGGATAGTATTCTGAGTGGACAGGAGCATGGAGATTTTAAAGGAAAGATTGGGGATTTCCCTGGCATAATAACAGGCCGCAACAATTGTCGACCAGCTCGGGTTAAGGAAGAAATTTGCTCCTGTTTCCAAGGCGGCCCGTGTTATTCCGTCGAGATATACGAGATGGTTATTGTTCCCTACCTCAACGCCCCCAAGATTACCGAAAGGAGTACCCATATTCTTCAGGATGATCTGGCTCAATCCGCTTCCCACATCAGCTCTTTCGAATTTTTCCGCTGTTACTTTCTCTACCCTTTCAAACCGTTCTTCAGGAAGCGGAGTTCCCAAGAGGTTTGTGGAGCAGAACTTGCTTGTACCTAATATATTTTCGGCAATGGCAAGGATCGAAAGGAGATCGCCGCTGTAAACATATTTATCTGTCAAGCCTACAACCGAAATCATTTCTGTTGGGAAAAGCACATCCCCGTTCTCTGCCACTCTTCTTATGCAGTCAAACGTAGGACGAGCTCCTTGAAAGCCAGAGACTTGGGTGGTGCAGATTCCTTTTTTGGTTACAGTGATTCCGTTCTTTTCCACGAAGTTCTCGACCTTTGCAAAATTTCTTGCATATTCTTCAGCTTTTTCAAGCATTTCTCCATAACCCTTTTCTCCAGCAATTCTTTTCCTTGTCTCATAATTCTTCATTGATTCTATTTTTCTGGAAATCTCTTTTGTTCCTCCGTATGAATCTATTAGGGCATCTATGGCCTTGAGATCCCTATCAGTTAAAAGTTTAAAATGCATACGCCTCCTCCTTTTTTATGAATATTGGGCTTTATCCTAAAGTTATGTGATAGGATTAAATACATTTAATAATCAAATTTGTTTTGAGAGATGGTGGTGAATGGCTAGCATATCTGAGAGGATAGAATAACCCGTCTCAATTTTTCCAGCCCCTGGTCCTTGAATCGTCATTTTTCCAAGTAAATCCAGGTCAAAGGTTAATGCATTGTTAGCACCCATGATTCCTGCCAGAGGATCAGAAAGAGGCAGTTTTTGCGGAGATACAAGGGCTTTGACTTGTCTTTTTTCTTTTTTTACAGATGCAATAAGCTTGTATCTTGTGCCTTCAGCGAGGGCTTCTTTGACATCTTCTTTGGAAATAGAACTGATTCCCTCTCTCTTTACATCAGCCGGTTTGATATTGGCATCTAAAAAGACATTCGAGAGGATGACAATTTTTACAAGAGCGTCGTAGCCTTCCACATCTGCCTTAGGGTCAGCTTCGGCATAGCCTAGTTTTTGGGCTAATTTAAGGGCCTTTTTATAATCCATTTTTTCTTCTTCCATTTTGGTGAGGATAAAATTGGTAGTTCCATTGAGGATGCCTCTTATTTCCTTTATTTCGTTGCCTGCCAGGCCGTTCTCGAATAAACTGAAAACCGGCGTTCCGCTCATGACTGTTCCTTCAAATTTAAAAAGAAGATTGTTCCTTTGCGCCAATTTTTTTAATTCTTTGTAATAGAGAGCAGCAGGCCCTTTATTGGAAGTAACGACGTGCTTTCCAGTCCGGAAAGCTTTTTTGAGATAGCTCGTTGCAGGTTCTGCTGTCTTGATATCTGTGTAGGTCAATTCAGCAATGATATCTGCTTCGCATTTTTCAATCATCTCTAAAGGATCCATTCCTTCGGCCGCATTTTTTTTCCCCTTTAAATATTCACTTATCTTTTTTCCTTGGTTTAAGATTTGAAGGAGCTTTGCCAAATTTATGCCTTCTGGAATCAAAAGAGAGCCTTTGAGTTTGTCGGAAATTCCTACAACTTTTGCAGCAAAATCAATCTTGTCCATCAAGTATTCGCTTTTTTTATTAAGAATCTCCAAAAATCCCTGTCCTACTGTTCCACAGCCTATAAGACCTATTTTATATTCCATCGTGTTATCCCCCTTTATTATAACATCCTCATTTTATTACTTTTTAACCGTCTAATATCAGAGAAATTGAGCATAGAGTGATTCCACCCAAGACAAAGAAAATGATGTGATAGATGTGATAATGGAATATAACATAATCATCTTATAAAGTGAAAAGATTTGTCATTTACTTTTGTTGACTTCGACTTTTCAATTATCTATGATTATTTCATCATAAAAGGATTTATTTCTGGATGTTTGCGAGGAGTAAGAAGTTTTTCAATAAAAAATGCCCAAATAAACATCCTATATCGAAAGGAGGAATCGTGAGAAAAAAAGTATTTATTTTATGTATGCTCATTTTGCTTTTAGGGTTTTTTGCCAAAGCTGAGAAGGCTCAAAAAGGGCTGAAAGTTTTCATTTCTGTGGATATGGAAGGTGTGAGCGGTGTTATCCACTGGGATGATGTCAGCCGCAAAGGCCAAGACTATTCCCTTTTTCGCAAGCTTATGACCCAAGAAACAAATGCAGCTGTGGAAGGCGCTTTGGAGGCAGGAGCAACCGAGATTCTTGTGCGGGATTCTCACGGGAGTGCCCGCAATCTCCTTCCAGATCTTTTACATCCTGATGCTGAACTCATTCGTGATTGGGCAGGAGGTCCATTAAGCATGATGGAAGGAATTGATGAGAGTTTTGATGCGGTGATTTTTATTGGATATCATGCGCGCGCTGGTACACCAAATGCTGTTCTCAAGCATACTATGTCCGGGAGACTTTACGATGTTGTACTTAACGGGAAAAAGATGCCGGAGGCCGGCATCAATGCTGCCATTGCCGGACACTTCGGAGTTCCTGTTGTCCTGGTCGCGGGAGACTTAGCTATTTGCAAACAGGCGAAAGAATTGCTCGGAAATTTGGAGGCTGTTTCCGTTAAGGAAGGAATAGGGAAAGCGGCAAAAATGCTTCATCCCAAGAAAGCCCAAGAACTGATTAAGAAGAAAACCACTGAAGCTCTAAAAAGGCTAAAAGATTTCAAGCCTTACAGACTC
>JAUWYH010000206.1 GCA_030615975.1 Candidatus Aminicenantota bacterium | reverse complement strand
TTGCTATAAGGGCAGACATAAATGCAGACTGCACAATCCGTACCTGCTTTGCGCCAAAACCGATAGCACTCTTCTCTGTTGAGCACCCATTTTAAGACTCCATTCTCCTTAATTTTCTCTCCATAAGGGATAGCCTGAGCCTGGCAATTTCTGGCGCATTTTTGACATTTCTGGCAAAAATCCTGGATACCTAACGCCTTAGGCTTATCAGGAATCAAAGGAAGTTCTGTTGTCACAACGCCCAACCTTGCACGAGGCCCAAATTTATGGGTAATGAGTATCCCCAATCTTCCCAACTCTCCCAAGCCTGCTTCCCAGGCAAGAGGAGGAAGCAAAGCTTGATAGTTGCTTCCTGCGATATGGGCACGGGCTGAATACCCTAAGCGGCGGATGAACATAGCGACCATGATAGATATTCTTGCAGCTTCGACATACTTTTTCCCAGTCTCGACAATCACCGGAGCTTTAGGAGCAGATGCAATCATTAGCGTATCCATCTCTAAGGCAAAAACTATGGCATATTTGTGATTGAGTTCTATTTCCTTGCCATAAGGCTCTGGCCCCCGGCCAACATGAGAGTATACATAAGCCTGATTTAAGAGGCAGATTCCAGAGGCCTCAGAACCTAAATAATTTATAATGTTTTTTATCTTTCGTGTGTTCTCAGCAGGTGACGATTCAACTTCCTCTTTGTTTTTATCCCCACTAACCTGTGTGATTTGATGTTCCAAAAAATCAAATTCGGCTGAGGCAAGGGCAAAAAGCCATGGGTCCTTTTCTATATGATGAGGAGAGAGGATATCAGGAATTTTTCTTATTTCATCATCTAGGTCTTTGTATTCGGGTTTTTTTTTATAATAATCATCGAAAATATCAGTTCCTTCTTTGTAATCAAAACGTGAAAAAATAATATCCCTTTCATCAATCTTTTCTTGTTCGCCCACAATCTCTATGGATTTCCTCTTCGGTGGAAATAAAAGCAGCAAGAAAATAGCCAACATTGTCAGAATAAAAATGCTTCCAAACAGCCAGTTTTTAAGAGGCGGCTCCAGAAGAAAAAAAGTAAAATTTAAGCTAAGAATAAAAAAGAAAAAGAGGAAACTCCGAAACGATGCTCTTCTTTCTTTTTCTAAGAAGCTGAAAATTGAAAAAAGGAGAAAAAACAATGCAAGAGCTTTAAACGAAATTTCACCCAGAATGACCCAAATATTCATGGGCTAAAATTAATAAAATGCTCTCGCCTTGTCAATGTATCATTGACTCTATTATTTCTCTTATTTGCATTGGCCTCAAAGGGAAAACATATTTTCTTACAGCCTTTTTCTGATGATCAAAAAGAATAACTGCAGTCCCCTCTTGAGCCAATCCTTCAAATATATGAAAACGATCGATTATTATAGGAAATTTTATGTTGTTTGCTCTGATAAAGCCTCTTAATTTCTTCTCAATAATTTTAATGGATAGGTCTTCCTCTTCCATTTTTACTGGTTTATCAAAAACGAGAATCCCCCACATCATACGTTCTTCAAAAGAGCAGCCTAGTGTGTGATAAAACTCGAGAAAGGAGTTAAGACAGGAAAGACACATAAAGCTTTTGAAATCAATTATAAAAAGCAGTAATTTATGATGGACAAGGTCATATCCTTGATTTTTTTGCTGTAGGGTCTGACCCCCGATCAGACCATCTAATGCATATGCCTTTGACAGAATAAGGCCAACAATCATTAGAATCAAAAGGATATAATATTTTTTTCGGACTGTCCTAGAAATA
The DNA here is from genome assembly GCA_030615975.1 of Candidatus Aminicenantota bacterium. Classification (GTDB taxonomy): domain Bacteria; phylum Acidobacteriota; class Aminicenantia; order Aminicenantales; family Aminicenantaceae; genus JAUWYH01. The sequence goes on along the minus strand of JAUWYH010000206.1, from coordinate 1,245 downwards.
GGCTCTACGTTATTCATAAAAATAGTGCATTTTGAACTTTTTCAGGGTAACTCCCTCATTGGCTCTGGAGTAAAGGAAATTCTTTTTATCAATATAGATACAATGGCTTGAATCGGGCAAGGTAAAAGTGGTTAAATGCTTTCCTTCCGGACTGATGACATACACATCGCGGCTCCTGTTCTTGGAAAGATGCCCACCAAGGATAAATAAATTTCCTGAACTGTCCAGCGCCACATCTTTGTAAACGACTTCTGTTGGGACCACATAAGAGGAAATTTTTTTCCTTTTAACTATTTTTACTTTTAACAGCTTATTTGACCATAATTTTTTTTCATCTTTATTGAATTTTTCAATTCTATCCTGGAAAGTATAGGCGATATACAGATTGCCGTCTTCATCAAAGTCAAAACTCACCAGTTCCATCATCAGAGGCATTTTTTCCTCAGAGTATCTGAACTTTTTGATAAGCTCACCTTCAGCGGTATAGATAAATATGCTTGCGATCTTATCTTTAAACAAGGAAGCTACTGCAATCCGAAAATCTGAAAGAATTTTAAGATCCGAAATCGGTTTTTTTATCGAAATACGCCGTTTAAAATTCAATTCCTTATCAAAAACCTGAACACCAGGAATATACTGGTCTGAGGCATAGAGGAATTTCTCGGTGCAATCAAGGAATCGCGGTGCCATAAATTCACCAGGCCCCTGTCCTTTTCTTCCTTCTTTCTTGACAAGCTTTCCTCGAGAGTCAAATTTTTTGATTGAATAATCCATAGAATCAGTAACATAAATATTACCTTGAGAATCAGTGACAATCCCTGCCCATTGAAATAAAGCATCATCATCCAATCTTCCAATAGATAAAACTTCCTCCAATGATATCTTCTTCAGTTCTTTTCCTGAGGAAATGAGATAAGAAAAAAGAACAGAAGCCAAGAGAAGCGTGAAAAGAAGAAATTTTTTCTTCAACATTTTTTTTCCTCTCTACCCAATTTATTATCGCTCACTTGCTATGATGTCTCCTCTGTAATTGCGAGTCCCGCAGGGGAGAAGCAATAATTAGCTGTTATTGCGAGGCGCACAGCGCCACGGTAATCTCTTTAATTAGTGCCAAAGGTCAAGATTGCTTCGCTTCGCTCGCAATGACAGACGAAATTATGAGATTGCCACGGGCCCTCCAGGCCCTCACAATGAGATCTTTTCTCTATGACTTTGCCGCATTCCCATCGGTCGCCTGTCTGCGTG
>JAUWYH010000108.1 GCA_030615975.1 Candidatus Aminicenantota bacterium | reverse complement strand
CCTGTTTTTGTCAACTGCTCTTTTATAACTTCTGCCAGTTTCCTGTATATCTTCAAGTAACTTTTTTTGGATTCTCCTGGCGAATAGAAAATACCCGGCTTCGAGTTTATCTCGCCTATCCACGCCTTTCCTATAAGAGATAAGACCGCATAGCTTATAATGAGAATCTAAAAAATAACACTCACCTTTAAAAACATTATATCTTTAAGAAAGAGGAACATTATTCTTCTATTCCTTCAAACTTTTTCTCTATACCAAAGCAAATAGTACTTTAAAGATCAATTCCTATCGCTTAAAATAGAAACGAAAAAAAGAATATTTCTGTTTATTTAATTAAACGGAAGATTTTCTTCTTTCCTCCGTCTAAATTATGTACGGAGGTAAAGAATTATTAAAGGTGAATGGAAGAAAAAGAGCTGGTTCAACTGGGCCAAAAAGGCGACGAAGAGGCCTTCGCCGTTCTCGTTAGAAAATACAGAATAAAAGTGTTTAACTTAGTATACAGTCTAACACGAAACCAGAATGTTGCTGATGATTTGGCTCAGGAGGCCTTTATTAAGGCTTTTTTTGCCCTTTCTAAATTTAATCTCAAGTCAGAATTTGGGACCTGGCTCTATCGAATAACTGTCAACCATGTCAAAGATTATTTAAGAAAAAAAGGCAGGATGAGAAGAATAAGACTAGAAAACATCAAGGAGATCTCATTCATTCAGGAAGACGAAACGATGAGGAAAGAAAGGGAACATGCAGAGGAACAGAGGAGAAAACTCGTTCACAAAGCTATTCAGGCTCTTCCTGAAAAATACCAGATCATTCTGTCTTTAAGAGATATTCAAGGTTTCTCATATGGAGAGATCGCTAAAATCCTAAAAATTTTCCCTGGAACTGTAGACTCGCGTCTACACAGAGCCAGGAAAATGCTTCGGAAAAAATTAGCACCTTTCCTAATTCAGAAAGGAGGAAGCTATGAAATGTAAAAAAATAGAAAAATTGCTTCTGCGTTCTTTCGACGATCTCTTAAAAGATGAGGAGAAAGAAAATCTTGAAAGCCATTTAAGAAGCTGTCTTTTATGTCAGGCTAAAAGAAAAGAATATGAAACTATCCTTGGTCTTTTAAGAAAAGAGGAGGACTCAGAACCAAATCCTTATTTCTTAGAGCGCATCCAAACGAAAATAAAAGAAAGGGAAAAAGATGCAGTCTGGACGTCGGTTAAACAGTGGAGCATCAGGGCAGTGCCTATTTCTCTGCTTCTTGTGTTGCTACTTGCTATGGTGATAATTCTTTTCTCTCCTCCCAAAAGTCAAGAATTGAGTCAATCGGAAGTTCTTTTGCTTCGCAACCTTAACCCTCTTCAGGAAACAACAACATTGCTTGAAGAAGAAAAAGTCGAAAATAAAAACATGATGCTCATTTTCACTGCAATGGAAGAAAAAAACGATATAAGGAGATATTTCCCATGAAAAACCAATATAAATTTTGGATTGTATTTTCTCTGGTTATTGTTTTTGCTACTGGCATCACAGGTGGAATTCTTTTTGAAAGGCACGTAATCGACAAAAGAGGAGATAAAAAAATAAAAAGAAAAAGTCCTGTTCGATTTCCTTCTCTTGAAATGATGGCCAAAGAGTTAAACCTCACTTTAGAACAGCAGGAACAGATAAGGGGAATTTTTAAGAATAATGAGGAAAGATTCAAAAATTTGAGAAGCCATATCAATGAAAGCCTTTCGAGCATAAGGTCTCAACTCAAAAATGAAATCAGAGATGTTTTAACACCAGAGCAAAATCTTAAATTTGAAGCGATGATTAAAAAATATATATCCCAGAGGAAAAAGGATGTGGAAAAAAGAAATAAGCATTCAAAAAAATACAGAAAAGATAAAGGATAAAAGAAATGAAAAAGAAAATCACAATCGGTGTTGTTATCATTGTAGTTATTGCAGGAATTGTTTTTGGGTTTGCTTTATTTAAGCGCAATAAAAACAATGACATAGGATATAAAAAAGAGGCGGTTGAAAAAGGAGATATTGAAGCCATTGTCGTCACAACAGGTTCATTAAACCCGGTTAACATTGTTGATGTCGGCAGCCAAGTCTCAGGGAAAATCCATAAACTTTATGTAGACTTCAACTCTGAGGTCAAAGAGGGCCAAATTATAGCTGAGCTTGACCAATCTCTCTTCTTGACTCGAGTTCAACAGAATGAGGCCAATTACAAGAGTGCCCAGGCCTCGCTCGAAAAAGCCAAGGTCACTCTTGAATACACAAAGAAAAGACATGATCGGGCATTGAATCTTTTTGAAAAAAATTTAATATCTTTCGAAGAAAAAGAAACTGCGGAAACGCAATACTTCAGCGCCAAGGCTGATCTCCAATCTGCAGAAGCAAGGTTGGAGCAGGCAAAGTCCCAGCTCGACTCAAGCAAAGTAGACCTTACCTATACAATCATCAAATCTCCAATTGATGGAATCGTCATTTCCCGAAATATAAACGTCGGTCAGACGGTAGCTGCCAGTTTTCAAGCTCCTGTCCTCTTTAAAATTGCCAATGATCTGAGCAAAATGCAGGTGGAATGCAGTGTGGATGAGGCTGATATCGGGAAGGTAAAAGATGGCCAAAAAGTCAGATTTACTGTCGATGCCTTTCCTGATGAAAATTTTTCAGGGAAAATCACCCAGGTTAGGTATTCGCCTGAAATCATCCAAAATGTTGTCACATACACAACCATCGTTGAAGTGGATAACCCCGAACTAAAGTTAAGACCAGGCATGACTGCCACAGCCTCTGTGGTTGTCGGCGAAGCAAAAAATGTCCTGCTTGTCCCGAATTCGGCCCTACGATTCAACCCTTCATTAACTCCTGAAGAAATGAGAGAAATATTTGAAAACATGCGCAAAGAAATGGCAGGAGGAAGAGACAGAACTACCCAGGAAGGTGGGTCACCTACAGGAAGAAGCTCTGAAAGACAAGCTGGACAGAGGCCAGGTGGAGAACGTCAAATGATGAACTTGGGAGGAACAGGACACCAAGGATCAAGGATGAGACAGTTCTCTCGAGTTTGGATAGAAGATGAGAACGGCAAGCTTCGACTGGTTTTTATAAGGACAGGAGTCACGGATAACAGTTATATACAAGTTGTCTGGGGCAACCTGAAGGAAGGGCAGGAAGTAATCACGGGCAAAGGCTCAGCAAATGAAAGAAGTGGAAGTTCCAGAAGTAATATTATGAGGGGAATGTATATGATGAGGAGATGATAAACATTCCTTCTCCTAAAACTTAAGATAAGGAAGAGTAAAAAATGGATAATAACGATCTCATCCGAATAGAAAATTTAACAAGAGTCTACAAAGTAGGCGAAACTCAAGTCAGAGCTTTAAGTGGTATATCATACAGAGTTCAACAAGGTGATTTATTGGCTATCATGGGTCCCTCTGGCTCAGGCAAATCGACGCTTATGAACATCATAGGCTGCCTGGACAAACCAACAGAAGGAAAGTATTATCTGGAAGGAGAAGAAGTCTCTACTCTGGATAAGAACAAGCTGGCACGCATTCGGAACAAAAAAATTGGCTTCGTTTTCCAGACTTTTAACCTTCTCTCTCGCACAACAGCTTTAGAAAACACCGAGCTCCCTCTTCTGTATTCAAACATTCCAAGAAAAAAGACAAGGGATTTGGCTTATAAAGCTCTTTCAGTAGTGGGTCTGGAGGGAAGAGAGCTTCACCGGACAAATCAGCTCTCTGGAGGGGAGCAGCAGAGAGTAGCCATAGCAAGAGCATTGGTGAACAGTCCTTCCCTCCTTCTGGCAGATGAACCGACAGGAAATCTGGACACAAAAACAGGGGCAGAAATAATGGACATCTTTAAAAATCTTAACCAGGAAAAAAATATTACAATTATTCTGGTCACACATGATCCTGATGTATCTAAGATTGCCCACAAAAAAATCTATCTTAGAGACGGAAAAATCATAAAAGAAGAAAGAGAGTGAAAAAATGAACATAATAAGGACGATTCGTATTTCATTGCGGGCATTAAGCCGGAACAAGATGCGCTCTTTTCTAACAGCCTTAGGCATAATCATTGGAGTAGGTGCTGTAATATCCATGATCAGCATCGGACAGGGCGCTAAGCGTGCTGTTGAAGAACGATTCGATTCTATGGGAACCAATTTGCTCTTTGTCCGTCCTGGAAGCCGTTCTTTTCGCGGCCGTCACGGCGGAGGAGGAACATACCAAAATCTTACTCCAGATGACGCCAAGGCCATAGAAGAGAAAGCTGACGCAGTAAGATATATTTCACCCAATGTCTCAACTCGAGCACAGATAATCTACGGTAATAAAAACTGGAATACATCTATCCAGGGTGTTGGAGCGAAGTATCCGGAAATAAGAAATTGGGAAATCGAAGAGGGAATTTTCTTTGATGAGATCATAGTCAAATCAGGGCAAAAAGTCTGTGTTTTGGGAAGTGAGGTGAATGAGAATCTTTTCGAGGGAGCAGATCCCATAGGACAGATCATAAGGATCAAGAAAATTCCTTTCAGGGTAATCGGTGTCTTAAAATCGCGAGGAGAAGCGGGCGGATGGTTCAACAGGGATGATATGATCGCCATCCCTTACACAACTGCCCAAAGAAGGCTCATCGGAAGGACCGATAGGATTAATTCCATAGATGTCTCAGCCATATCCATGGCCAGAAGCATGGAAGCCGTGGAACAAATAGAAGAAATCCTCCGGATTCGACATAAGATTGCCCCTGGAGCAGAAGATGACTTTAATGTAAGGAACATGTCGGAAATCGCTGAAGGAGCTGCAGAATCAACCAAGATACTGACTATTCTTCTCGGGGGCATTGCTTCTGTCTCTCTTCTTGTGGGAGGAATAGGCATTATGAATATCATGCTTGTCTCGGTAACCGAGCGAATCAGAGAAATAGGGATAAGAATGTCGGTAGGAGCTCGAGAGAAGGATATTCTTCTCCAATTCCTGGCAGAGGCCATTGTATTAAGTTTCCTTGGAGGAATCATAGGAATTGGTATGGGCGTGCTCAGTTCTAATCTGATATCTCATTTTGCTGGTTGGCAAACTTTGGTTTCTATAGATTCCATTGCCTTAGCTTTTCTCTTTTCAGGCTCGGTAGGAGTATTTTTCGGTTTCTACCCCGCCCGCAAGGCATCAAAGTTAGATCCTATCGAAGCATTAAGATACGAATAAATTAAACTTATTGACTGTTAGCCCTAATGGGTCGAAGGGTCTTAATATTAGTATTAAATTGATACCTGGAGGCCCATATGGAGTGAAGAGTCAACAGTAAAAGAAAGAATTATTTGGAGTTATAAAAATAAAAAAAGATGAGGTGTACATAACAGGCAAAAATTAAAATTTCGCTTCTCTCGCCTGTCTTACTTGTCTTGCTTTTTATAATTCATAAGGAGGACTAAAATGGTTAAAAGAGTAACAGGAGTTTTTATAGCCTCGGTTTTTTGTTTGGCAACACTTTCTCTAGCCCAGCAGGAAGAAAAATCTCTCTCTCTTTCCCTTGAAGACTGCATACTGAAAGCCATGGAGAACAACCTCGGCGTAGCCATTGAAGTATTGTACCCGAAGCTTGCTGATATTTCAGTCTCAATTGCAAACGAAAAATTTTTGCCTAATCTCTCCTTTGGCTATAATAAAAGAGATGCTAACTCGGCATCCTATTCATTTCTTGATGCTTCAGACCAAGTCTCCACTCTATACTCAAATTATTCAGCTCAG
>JAUWYH010000175.1 GCA_030615975.1 Candidatus Aminicenantota bacterium | reverse complement strand
AGCTTAGATTTGCGGAGGGGAGCGAGAGGTGAGGTCTAGAAAAAAAACTTGCCAGTAATTGAATGATTCGATTTTTTTCAGTATTTCCAGAAGATAAAGCTGAGGCAGGTGGAAAAAATTGATCTGGTTAGTGGCGAGAGTCGAATTTAGGAAATGGCAGGCAGGGCAAAAGTGATTGGCTTGAACAGTTTTTTCGGTGTGAAAAAAGTTTATGAAGAGAGTTAAAAACAGGAAGATAAGAAGGAATTCCAGACATAAGAGCTTTTTGTATCTTTTTACCATGCTTTTTTTTATAAAATATTAGAGGAGATGGACCTAGAAGTCAAATTTTGAAAATAATCTTTTAAAAGGAAAATTTAAAGCCAGCGTAAAAAGATCTGGGTTTTGCCGGGCCATAGACATAACCTGAATCCCTATCTACGGTTTTATCCAGGTCTTTTTGATAAGAATCAAGCAGATTGTGGGTGCCGATGAAAATGCTAACTATATAGTCCTCAGTGATGTTAATAGGCTTATGTAGCTTTATGTTCACCACCCAGAAAGGATCAGTTCTTTCTAATCTATCATTCTCGATGTATCCCGCATAATGAGGGACCTTCATTTCTCCAGTGTATTCCATGGATAGCTCAGCGTTGACAATTTTTTTGTTTTCGTAACTTATACTGGCATAACCGTAGTAATCAGGCGTTCTGAAAAATTCTTTGGAGTTGAAATCCGGTTCTGGCTCGTCGAGCCTGGTTCGCTGGATAGTCCAGCCTGAAGCAAGAGAAAATTTCGGTCCTAAAACCAAGCCGAAATTAATGGAAAATCCGTACACTTTGGAACCAAATCCGTTTATTCTTTCTAAGATTCTGGCGTTTTCTATTCGACTTACTTCATGAAGGACAAAGGTGTCAGTTAATTGGGTATAAAAGGTCTCTAAACTGAGTTGAATTAGGTTTCTTTTAATCTGTTTTCCATAATCGAGACCGCTGCTTATACTGAAAGATTTTTCTACATTTAAATCGGGTGAATTTGTTATTATCATCCCTTCCCCTCCGACCTGGGTTATGTGTAAGTCTTCATCAAAGACCTGGGGAGCTCTAAATCCAGTTGAGAATGAAGTTCTGAAGGCAAGATCTTTTGTGATATTAAAAAGGATACTTAATCTAGGAGTAATGATGCTTTTATCCAGAGCTGAATGTTTGTTTAGTCTAACTCCGGTTAAGAGAGAAAAAACCTTGCTTATTTTAAAATCATCCTGAATGAAAAATCCGCTCTCATGATAGACATCTTCGATTATCCTATTGTAGCCAGTAGCTTCATCTTTGATTTCATCTCGTTTATACTGAGCGCCGAGAGAAAAAACGTGGCTTCCTATTTGGTAGTTAAGCTGACAGTTGAGAAATAATAGGGGATTTTTTGTATTTCCGTATGCGTTTAGGTCCTTATGGCTGCCATAATAAGTATTTCTTTTGGCATCTACGAGAGAAAAGGAAAGGTTGTAGTGAACTTTTTGGGAAAGAGAGTGATTCCATTCAGAGGAGAGGCCTACCTGGTCTGTTTTTATCCATTCAGCTGTGTTGGCTTCATGGGGAGGTTTATCAAAGAGGTCTCCTCCTCTTCTTTCTTCAAAAATTCTAAAAAAACCTAATTTTAGGTTACCATTAATTTTAGGAAAATAATTATAAAAGTTGAGACCAAAAGAAGTGTTAGATATGGCACCAAGTTCGGAGAAGCTGTCTTCGTTTAAGTCAACGGGCTCTCTTTTTTGATAAGTTGCAAATAAAAAAGCCTTTGTGTTTATATCTTTGGAAACAAGGCTGGAATGGAAACCAAAATTGGTGAAAGATTTTCCTGAAGTGGATTCTTGGTGCAGTTTTAAAGTAGTCTTGTTTTCTTGAGGCACTTTAGTTAAAACGTTTATCACTCCAGCTACTGCATTACCTCCATAAAGAGCTGATCCGCCCCCTTTGACAATTTCTACCCTTTCAAGCATTTCTGCCGGTATTTGCTCTAATCCATAGACACCTGTCATGGCGCTGACCACAGGTGAACTGTCAATAAGGATTTGGGTGTATTTTCCTTCCATACCGTTGATGCGAATCTGAGTGAAGTTACAATTTTGACAGTTATTTTCAACTCTAACTCCTGTTGTCTGGCTAAGAGTCTCAGCTAAATTTACTGCTGCTTTTCTCTCAATATCCTTGAGGGTAATAACCTCAGTTTTTACAGGTGTTTCAGCGTAGAGCTTTGGTGTCCGGGTGGCGGTTACTACTATTTCTCTTGTTATTTTTTTTATCAAAATTACTTCATAACTGAGCTTACTTTGTTTTAGGACAAAAGGGTCAGAGGAATAATCCATGTATCCATCAGCATAGACTTCAACATGATAACTTCCTGAAGGGATTTGTGTTATCTCAAAGTTGCCTGATTCATCTGATTCTGTGGATTTACTTATTTCTGGAATCAAGACAGTTGCTTTTTTTACAGGATTGCCTTCCCAGTCTTCAACATTGCCTTTAATGAAGAGGAGCCTTTCTTGCCCTCGACGGTGTTGTTGACGGCTTTGATGGAGTTGTTGGCCATGGATGAATTGAGTGAAAATGAACATTAAGAAGATAATATTTAAGATTAAAATTTTTATTTTCATATTTCCCCTTTTTTAAGCCTCTCATCTTCTTTAAGGGATCACCTTTCGAGCCTTGTTTGAATTTTAAGTAGATGTGATAGGCTTAATCGGATTATCTATGGAGAGTTAAATTTGAGGAGGGGAACGAGAGGAAGGATCAATAGTGAAGATAATTGTATAATTAAAGGACTCAAATGTTTTCAGTATGCCTGAAATAGAAGGTGGAGGAAGATGGAAAAAGTTAATCTGGCTTGTTGTAAAAGTGGAATTCAGGAAGTGACAGGCAGGACAGTTATCATTGTCCCTAGTAGCTTTTTCAGTATGAAAAAAGTTGATAAATAGGGTGATGAGCAGGAAAATGAATAGAAAAGCCAGATTGAGAAGCTTTATCCTTTTTATGCTCATGTTACTTTGCTTGTTGGACTAAATATAAATAGAAAAGATTAAAATGTCAATTAGCAGAATGACTGTAAGCATCTTTTTTTCCGTGATTGGAGACAAAATCACTTTAAAAAAGGGGATAGGCTACTTTTTCTGTATGAACTGTCCGTGAGTAGACACGGTCCTTTTTCTTCCAGAAAAAGTAGCCTGTCCCACTAGTGTCCGGTTAAGCACAAAATACAAATATTTGTGTTGATATTATTGAAGTTACCGCTCATGAAATCAGAATTTCATTTCAAATCGATTACAACGAATTATAGCGCTAACACATTGATATTAATGATGATAGACGGATTTAAAAACTCATCAACCGGACACTAGTGGGACAGGCTACTTTTTTCTTGAGATAGGGGACAGACCCCTTTTTTTTTATGGCTTTTCTTCTGTAGGGGCTTGATTTATCAAGCCCACCGCTTTATTTGTACGATAAAATAACTGGTTTTGGTTCTTCTTCTTTAAGGGCTTGATTCATCAAACCCGTACTTAAGTTTTTTATCTTCTAGAGCTTTTAAGGTATTTGAGGAATTCAGCGTCCGTGGATAGCAGCAACCAGGTCTCTTTGTCCATGGTCGAGACGTACGTCTCCAGGGTTTTCATGAATTGGTAGAATTCTGGATCTAAGTTGTAGGCGCTAGCATAAATTTTTGTGGCTTCAGCATCAGCTTTTCCCTTTATTTCTTGGGCTTTCCGGTAGGCTTCTGATTGGATCTTTTTCAACTCGCGCTCTTTTTCACCCCGAATTTCAGCGCTTTTTCCATCTCCT
>JAUWYH010000203.1 GCA_030615975.1 Candidatus Aminicenantota bacterium | reverse complement strand
ACCAATTCCTGAAGAAAACCGTAAGGTCTTCCCCTGAAATCTCTTCCATCGTCTTGATAAAATCATTCGTGCTTGCCGTAGTGTACTTATACCGGCTGAAAAATTCCTTTAATCCTCTAAAAAATACCTCTTCTCCTAGATAGTCTTTAAGCATGTTCAAGGCTAAGGAAGTTTTGTTATAAATAATACTCTGGTAAGCTCTGGGATCAAAATAGCTGAGGCGGGCTCCTAAAGTTATAGGTCCCCATTTTGACTTCTTTTTCGTCCACTGAGCAAATTTCTTAAAAATATGGGAAAGCACTCCCTCGCCATGTTTTTCACTCAAATACAGAGTCGCTGCAAATTGAGCTAATCCTTCACTCAACCACTGATCATGATAGGTTTTCCATGTCACGCCCTGCCCCCACCATTGGTGAGCAATTTCATGGGCGATGAAATATTCTTTCCAGCGAGAAAAATCAACAGGACTCCTGACGTTTACAATTACAGATCCGTCCTGGGCCTGGGGCAATTCATTAAGAATAATAAATGAGGCCGGGCTATGTCCTCCACTGGTAGGCCAGAGCCTCCGGACAATGGTCAGCTTTTCATATGGATATGGCCCAAACTTGCTTTCATAAAACCGAACAATATTCCTGGCATCTTTTAGAAGCCCCTTTTTTTGAAAGTCGACACCGGATGAGTAAAAGTGTTGAATAGGAAGATTTTCTGAATCTTCTCCTGCTTTAGTAAACTTTCCGACAATAAAAGAAAGGTATTTGAGTGGATATTTTGTCTCAAAAACATAAACAGAGCTTCCTGGTTTCTCTATTTCCTCTACACTTTCTGTACTTTTCAATCGGGTTTGTTCTATTAACTCTCCATTAGAAATACACTTGTATCCAGGAGGAACAACAACCCTTAAGCGGGCCATAAAATAATCATTATCAGGAGGAGAAGGATACCAGTAGGCGCTTCGACTAAAAAGATAAGTCTCGAATTCAGGAGGAAGAAAATCTAAAAATTGACCATATTGACCACCCCACTTATAAATCTGAGGCCCTGCAATCACATCTGCGATTATCTCTGGAGGCTCGAGTTTTCCCCGATAATAAATCTCGATTGAATAAGGTTTCTTTTCGGGAGGAGGCTGGATAAAATAAACATAAAGAGTCTTTCTCAATTTGTCCTGACTGTAAAACAACTCACGCCCTTCCTCATCATCAATGCGAAGAATATTTAATGAAGGGTTAAGTTTAAACTTTAGTCTATTAAGGGAATCAACCTTAGGCTTGATTTCAATTTTTGCCTTCCCTGACAGATAAGATTGGGAAGGTTTAAAATCGATATCAATCTGATAGTTATTAACCTCGAACATCTGGACAAAAGATATAAAAAGTTTTCTTTTATTCTCATCCGCATGAGGCGAATAAATATTAATGATCCTCTCATCTTTCCACCGGAAAAGACTGATTTCTTCTTCTGAAAAAGGAGAATAGATATATGTAAAATTCCCCAATTTCTTTCCTCTAAAGCTGAAAACGGCTTCATCTCCTTGAGGCAAGCTAGAAAGCAACTCTTTATTAAGGGAATTTTCAACAACGAATGAACGGGGATAATGCTTGGAAAATATGGAATAAGCTTCCTTTCTGTCTATACGTGAAGCCTGGACGTTTTTCTCATCTGAATCTTTTTCTATTTTAATGTTATTCTGAAAAAAATAGTTGGAAAATCTGAGGTAGGCATAACCAAGCTCATCCTCAAGAATTCTTTTTTTATAAATCAACTCAAGCTGATGCCTTTCTTCAGGGTCAGAAGGAGAAAAGTGCAAATGACCCTTCCCTCTGATGAGTAAGGCGGTTTCCATTCCAGGGATGTTGTCATAAAAAATCATCGCATCTTTGAAGGTAAGTTCAATATCCACATGTTTAATTTCGATCGATTTAACCTTCTCAACTCTATCAGAAGGGATTTTAACTCTGTACAGGGTGCTGACGCCTCCAGCCACTTTTTTCTCCTTTATCTGCCATCGATCATCTTCCACAAGGAGTTTCAAATTCCAGGTTTCTAAGATAACAGAATAAGAATTTTCAAAAAGAGCCTGGAGATATATACTGGCTTCATTCCCTATTCGACTCAATTTGCTTGCTTTGAATAAACTCACATTGTCCATCATGAAGTGATTAAACATATCTTCTATACTCAATTCTTCTTGTTCTCGTATTGTTTCTGAGAAATTCTCCAGGTAGGCTGGAATGTCCTTCTGTTCCAAGGACCTTTGAATTTGAGCAATAAGTTCACTAATATTCTGTTCTTCGGCAGTAACCTGAAGAACAAAGGACAGAACAAGCAGGAAAAAAAGAGAGAGCGGAATGATAAATTTGTTTTTCATTTAATTATTATAACAAAAATAGAGATAAGCCGCGAAAAATATTGGAAAACTTTATCTTGTCCTCAGCAATCTTTCTTTGGCCCAACATTGGCACCTTCAGTTAGAATCATCAGCAATTTTTGTGCCATTTGATTCCTTGAAGAAATATCCAGTTTTCGGGAGAATCCAAAGGCTTAGAGGAAAAACACCGCAAAAATCGCAAACAAATTGTAAAAAAATTTAACACAAAACGAACAAGCTGACAAGGTAAGTAAAAAGGGACAAGTTTAGCCACTCAATAATTCGAAAAATTAATAAAGTCTTTCAAAATACACTTTATAGTCTAACCTGTTTACCAATTATTTATTAATGTAGAGGCTTGATTTATCAAGCCCACATTTTAAAAACAAAATCATATATAAAAAAATTATGCTCAAACTATTTTTTTTTCTTCTCATTAACAAAATCTTCTTCCCAGGTAATAAGGCTATGATAGAAAATTTTATCGCCATCATCAATTCCTCGAGTAATTTCTGTAATATGGGAAGTGGCAGCTCCAAAAGCCTCAACAGCATAAAAGACTGCTTTCTCCGGATCGATATCGCTACCACAAGTGTAGAAGTCTAAGGCGCCATACCTATATTCTGGCCATGTGTGGATGGATATATGCGACTCGGATATCACAACAACTCCACTGACCCCGTTAGGTGGAAACCTGTTTACGG
>JAUWYH010000134.1 GCA_030615975.1 Candidatus Aminicenantota bacterium | reverse complement strand
ACTCTCGATTTCATCGATCTCTCAAATGTCCCATGCATCAATTGCGAATCCTGCAGCGTGAAATGTGCTTCAGGGTTCGATATAAAAAGGAAAGTGACCGACATCGTAAGACTCAAAGATGTTCCCGAAGAGTTTCTAGTGGGATAGAGAGCTAAGAAAGAAACGCTTCCAGGGAAGGATGCTCCTGATCTAATACAGACCTTTAATTTTAGCGAGCCTGTTGCGGGCGTATTCGACCTGGGCATAGCAGGGATTCCTCTGCTGCTTTGGATCATAGGTTTTGTCTGGGGGATGATTGTTTTCATGGTCCCCGCCTTAAAGCAACTGCCCTCGATACCATATATGTCATTAAAAAAAGAAGGAACCTTTCTGTAATTTGAAGCGTCTACTAAATAGGGAATACTAAAAACTGAAAGTATGATTGAAGCGTTTACATGAAATGGCTCACAAGAATCGAGGAAATCATGCTCTTTGCCATATGGAAACTGATCTTTCACAAAGCATCTATGGAGGTTTCATCATGCTTAAAAACTATATAAAAATCGCTTTCCGGAACATGAAAAGACACAAAGAATTTTCATTTATCAATATTTTTGGACTTGCGATTGGCTTATCATGTAGTATTCTTGTTTTTATATATGTATTTGATGAATTGATTTATGATAGGTTCCACCAGGATGCCGATAGGATTTACCGGATTATATTTAATTTCAAAAGTAAACATGTTGAAGACAGAGGTTTGCTTACATCCTATATTTTAGCAAAAACACTTAGGGAAAATTATCCGGAAGAATTTCAGGTAACCCAGATAAAATTATTGGGATCAATAGTCACTATTAATTCAAAAAGTTTTGGCAATGAACGGATAAGTAGGTGCAGATGACAGCTTTTTTAATATGTTTACCATTTTGTTCACCATATATATGAATACGCCTCTTCCTGCTGTTTGTCAAGAAGAAAATGAAAAAATTACTTTTCTCCCCAAAAAAGGAAATCTATATCCCATACTTAGGCTCATAAAGCCGGGGAGATAGAGTGGCAATGGTAAAACTGTTATGGAGATCAACTAATAATAGGGATTGGTATAGGAAAGTCCACTAGTTTTATTTTTTCAGCTTTTCAATCATCTCCTTCGCAAGGTTTGCATCAGAAGAGTTCGGTTCTAATCTTAAAAACTCCTCAAAACATTTTATCGCTTTTTTAAAATCTTCTGTCTTAGTGTAAGCTAATCCCAACTGGTAATAGGAGGAAGAAAAATTTGGATCTAATTCTATAGATGTCTCGAATGACTGGATGGCCTGTTCAGTTCTGTCATCTCTGTAGTGAACAATTCCAAGATTGTAATGAGTTTTTGGGTTGTCTGGCTGAATTTCCACGGCTCTGGAGAAAGTCTCCAGAGCTTTCTCTCTCTCTCCTTTTTTAAAATAACACTCTCCCAAAGCAAGATAGAATTCAATCACCTCTGGATTTAATTCAGTGGCTTTATTTAAATAATTGATGGCCTCATCCAGATTTCCATCCCTTAAATAGCTAACGCCGATATTATACAAGATGTCCATGTTATCTGGAAATCTTTCCATTGACTTTTTAAAGGATTCGATTGCATCTTTATACTTGTCTTGCTGGAAAAAATTTATGCCCTCAGCATAATCCCTGTCTTCTTCAATTTTTGGTGGAATTTTTTCTAAGGTAATCTTTAATTCTTCCTCTACTCCCCATTTGCCCTGATATTGGGACTCAAAGGGAAAATAATCTTCAAGTTCAACAGTTAGTTTATAAACAGAAGGGGGACTCCCAACATTTATCATTTTTATGAACTCTCCCTTCTTGTTGGATCTTGTGGTGTATTTAGTTCCTCTGGTTTGGTCATAAAATGTAATTTTTGCATCTTCCAAAGGGTTGCCTTGTCGATCGATAACAATTCCCCTTACAACAGCAGTTTGTGCTGAGCTGAAATCTGGAAAGACTATCAACAAAGCAAGCACTGTTAAAACGAAAAAGATTTTTGTTTTTGATAATTCTTTTACCCACATAATGGCTCCTTGTGAAACATGAATATTTTCAGCGAAAACTTGATAAGCCTTTTCTATGCTCGAAGATTAGTCAGTCACGATAAAACTTACGTCTCTAGTTGCCGATTTCTCTGAAATCCTGTCAGTCACTCTTACTCGTAGGGTGTATCTTCCTGGTTTAAAAGTTTTTAGTTTAAAAGAAGTCTGGACTCGACAATCCTTTTGAGCTGTAGGGTCTGATTTTGTAGCAGGAACATGAGTGATCAAATCTTTATCGTGAAAAAAGGAGTATTCAATGGCGAAGTCATTCAGTCCCAGTTCTGGACTCGAAGCAAGGCTGTATATTTCAAAATATAGATTTAATTGCTGATCAGGGCTAAAAAATTTATTAACTTCAGAAAAAATCCTTTCAAGACTGGCTCTCCTGCTCCCTGAAAATTTGCTATCAGGCTCATATTCCTTATGAGAGATGATGATGTCACTCAGGGCTAATTCATCCTTTCTGAACCGGGGAACTGAAATATCTTGATGAAGAGTGCCAATTTTTCCACTGAAATTGTCCAAAACAAGCAGATGTATCTTATAAGCTTCGGGCTCAAGCGATAAGAAGGCCTGAATCTGGATGTCTTTTTCATTCAAAGACTCAAGCTCGGCTGGAGAATAGTTAAAATTTATATTTTTACTCCTGCGATGAGTGATTTGTCCCAGTTTATTACTGACGTTTACTATTAAAGTTAAAGAAAAATAATATTTGCCTTCTATTTCTTTGTTAGGAAGTTTGGAATAAGGGATTTCAATGATTAATGGAAGATAAGTATTCTTCTCTGAACCTTTCAAATGATACAAATTGTAATTCAAAGGGATCAGGTCGTATGTAACCTGAGTAGTGATTATCCCTTCGAGTTCCTTTAAATTCTCATAAGGAGTCTTCATGACTTCTGCTAAATTTTCCATATAATCAAAGTGATAATGCATTGAATTAAGATCAATATTTTCCCCTCCTTCCGCTAGTCCTAAATTGCTCGCTAAAACATAATTCCCGGTGCCATACTTATCCACAAATTCAATTTCTAGATTATAGGGAAGTTTTTTGCTCGGAAGGCCCATATAACTCCAGACTTCTGTAGCTGCATGAGTTATAGTCAGATACGAACCAGAAGGATTAAAATCTTGCCGAATTTCATTTGGCGGCCCCAAAAGAATATAGATCCTGCCTCTGTCAGTACGCCATCCAGGAATTGCAGAGGCAAGAAATTTATTGGCCATGGCTATTCTTCTGTAATACTCTATCTTGAACTCGTTCTCTGGTGTTGACGGATTCGGATCCCTTGCTCGCCAGAAATTTTCTATAAATTTTCCTCTTTCCTCTTCACTGGGAAGATTCTTAAATACTTCTTTTTCCTCAGGAGAAATAATATAGGGGACAACCTCTTCCAGCCATTGCTTCGACCACTTGCTTAAAGGTTCTTTTTTTACTTTCTCGGATTCCGAGGATTCCTGGCACAACCCATAACTGAGCAAAGAAATCATCATGAGCAAAACAAAAATAAACAATGTATATTTTTTTATTCTCACGTTTTTATAATAATATAGAAAAAAATTTAATTCAATTATTGGCATTATCCTAAGCTCCACTTTATTCACTCCCTTTGAGGACAAAAGTCAATATTTAAGAATGTTGATGAAGTCCTCTCTAGGCTTTAATGATTTTCATTGAATTCAAAATTTTGGATAAGAATTCAAATTAATGGATGATTTAGGAAAAAGCTGAAAGTGCCATATTCATAACTTATTGATTTAAATACATATACAGAAAAGCCCCTTTGGCACGAAATTTGCTGATAATTAAGTAATATAAAAACTATGTTTTATAATCTAAATTTATATTGGATTAATTATTAATATAATTTTACTTAAATGATATTTTGTATTATATAATTAATCATTATGCTAAAAATAGACAAATCTGACAAGAAGATTTTAATGATTTTGCAGAACAACGGCAAAATTTCTAACACGAAGCTGGCAGAAGGAATCAGTCTTACGGCACCTGCCACGCTGGAAAGGGTTAAAAAGCTCCAGAAGAATGGTTTCATTGTAGGTTATAAAGCAATACTGGACAAAAAAAAACTTGGAAAGGGATTAACATGTTTCATTGCCCTTAACCTGGAACATCACGGAAAGCGCAACACGGATTATCTTATAGAAAGGTACCTTAAAAAATTGAATGAAATTAAAGAAATCCATCTTGTCACAGGAAGGCATGACTATTTAATCAAGATCAATATCAGGGATGTGGATGAGCTTAAAGATTTTATCTTTGAGAAATTAGCAAAGATAGAATTTATCAGTAAAGTAGAAACTTTTTTATCAATATCATCTATTACCAATACGAACTTTAAATTAGTCAACGAAAACGACTGATTGGTTTTAAATTCTAAAGAAAGGGAGGTGAGAGAAAAAATATCTTTACTTAAAAAATCACAAGAGGAGAATTTTTTTTAAAAAAGGAGGTTTTATGAACTATCTAAAAAAACTGAGTTTAATGCTTATTTTGTCGACACTGGTTTGCTTTCTGATGGGTGGAAAGGTTCTTGCTCAGACAACTCTAGTTACGTTGGAGGGAGTGATCACCGATAAGGAAGGCAGTGCCTTACCTGGAGCCACTGCTGTTGTAAAGAGTATGGATACCGGATATGAATTTCATGCCACAACACGCTCTGATGGAAGTTATATCATATCAGGAATCCCGCCAGGAAAATATGAAGTTGAAGTCAGACTTCCCGGGTTTGGCATCCAGAAAAGGAGTGGATTGACCTTTGCGGTTGGGGCAAAGATAAAAATCGACTTCGCTCTCTCCCTCGCAACCATCGAGGAGGAGGTTACGGTTATTGCCGAATCTCCG
>JAUWYH010000188.1 GCA_030615975.1 Candidatus Aminicenantota bacterium | reverse complement strand
ATGGCATCAGAAATATAAGCCAGACGCTCCTCTGTTTCTAATCTCTTTCCATGCTCCTTTTCCTCTTCCAACTTTCTTTTTTTCAAAAAGGCAAGAGTATGATACATATGAATGAAGGGAAGATCGAATTTGTGTTTTATCCACCTCCCAACCAATCCTGAAAGCCAGTAATGTGAATAGATAATATCATAATTTTCCTTTTCCCGATTTATAAAATCTTTCAGATTTTCAGAAAATTCAGGGAGAAACTCATAAAGATGTCGCCGATCAATAGAGCGTTCTGGTCCTCCTTTTAAATGAATGACACGGACTTTCGGGAATACATCCTTGATTCCTCTGATATTTGGAGCCTGGATTCGGGTAAAAATATCCATTTTATTGTTGGGAAACCTTGTGATAGCAGAGCTTAACTCTCTCAAGTAAACACTCATTCCTCCAGTACCATCTCCTCCTAAAAGAGAAAAAGGGCAACAATGAAAGCTAATCGCACAAATCTTCATCTTTTCTTTTTTCCAAAGTTAGTGTTAAGCAAAATATTTTACTCTCTTTAGCTCCAAAATAATATTTATATTTTTCTCTTCCTCTTAAAAAATCTACTTTTTTCTTTTTATCTGTTATGGCTTGCTTTATGCAAAAATTAAAAAGAAATAACCCCGGACTGTACCAAGCGTAATCTTTGTTATAGGCTATGTTGTAGAAATAAATTTGGTCCTCATAAAAAAAATTGAGGAGAGAAGCCATTATTTTATCTTCATATAAAAGAAAATTCAGCTCAATCCATCTTTTCGAGGAAAATTGAAGGATGATTTCTCGGAAAAAATCGGACATGCCCTTTTTTTCCCAAAATTCCTGTTTGGAGAGAGTGCTCTTCCTATGGAGGTCAATAAAGGTTTCAATCGAGGTTTGTAAGCCTTTTGGATCTACGACTTTCACAGTTTTTTTCCCTTGAAGGTTGTCTATTCTTCTCAATTTACGCCGCAACTCATGACGGTTTTTTCTACTCAAATGCCTCAGGAAGTTCTCATAAGAAGAAGAAAGCACAACGCCAGGAGCCACTTCGATTTCAAAAACTGAACAGGAAAAATTATGTTTTGGGGCTATCTGTGGCAGCAAGCGGCATGAGGGAGAAGAATATTTTATATTCATTAGTTCTATTCTTTTTATCCCTGCGTAATGAATTTTTAAATAAGCCAGTAAATTCTCGTAAAATTCTTCGGCTCTGCCCTTGACAATAATAAAATCACAATAATCTGTAACTTCTTGGCTTGCAATAAAACTCAAAGTATTCTCTTCAGCCATCAAAGGAGCAATTCCAATCACCTTTCCTTGTTCATCTTTGAAAAGCAGGATCTCTAAAGATTTCCCTTCAGAAAAACACTTCCACCAAGAATAAAACCATTCGTGTGTTAAAAATATGGAATTCTCTTCTGAGGAGAGCAAAAGTTTATTCCAGCTAGTTTTTAAATTTTGAAAGCTTTCAAAATCTGATATTCTTTTTACCCTCATAATTTTTCTTTTTTAAAACATATAAGCAATTTTCAAAAATAATGTATGGCCTTGCCTTCCCTTTTCGCCAAACTTTGCAGTTCCTTTCTGATAAGCCAGTTGAATGAGCCCAAAGGGAGGTTGAAAACGATAGACGAAAAGGACTTGAATATTCTTTTTATCGATGGCTGAATTGATTTGATAGAAGACCTTTAAAAAGAGATCATTCGTAAAATAGTTTGTCGCTCGAAGCACATGAATCCAGGCGCTCTCTCCTTCGGGATCAGGCTCAAACATCAGACGGGTAAGGGAATATTCAACGGCAAAATCCTCGGTAATTTTGTAGTTAACTTTGCCCTCGACAAGCTGAAAGTCTAAATCGAAATTTTTACCAAAACTGTAAGCGATTTCGGCCGATTGCCACTCTCTCGTGTTATAACCTATAGTAAACTCGGTGCGATGATTACGGAAATCCTTCTCATAAAGCTTATATCCCTGAGTATGGCTTAGCTCGAGCGAAAACTTATTCGCCAAATCCACCTCTATTTCTTCATCAATCTGCCAGCTGCGTAAAGTCGCATCCATACCCCAATAGATATTATAATTCGAACTATACTCAATCCGATCAAGCCCCCATCTTTTTAACCAGAAGGTTTTGCGTATCGCAGAATCTAATTCTCTTCGATTATCATCCCTGATGAAACTAACATGATTGGCGTTGTCCCCGAAATTTTTTCCCAGATGGGTATAGCGGATGTGAATATGAAAGGTCGCCGAATCATAACTCGGCCGAAGGAAAAAAGCAAGGTTGTCTTTATTGTACTCTCCATAGCTTATTGCCAATTGACCCGTGAACCTAAAAGTATTGGTAAAGTAAAGAGCAGTATCGATGCCGACTGTTCCTTTGTTCTTGCCTCCGATAAGCTTATTAGCCAGCAGGAAGCCAATGTTAGAAGATTTCATAACATCTCTCTTAAGGCGAAACACAGTAAAATTGCTTGAATCTTCACCTGAAGATTCATCTTTCTTTGTTTGAGCATTCAGTCCTGAAAATTCATATTGACCTGATTTTCCATAAAGTTTCACTCCTCCATAAATATCAGCGATTCTTCGGGAATAGAATAAGCGAATACGCTGTCGATAAATTTCAGAACCTTCTAAAAAGAAATTTCTCTTTTCTGCCAGACTGATTTCAAAACGAGTCAGATTAATCTGTTCCTGGTCAGCCTCTACAGTGGCAAAATCGGGATTAATCGTCAAATTGCCAGAAATCATCTGCGAAAATGCATAGCGCGTATCAATCCCTCCCTCTATCTCTGAATGTCTCCCCTGTTCTACCTTCGAGATAATATGAGGAATGATCTGGGCCTTTTTTTCAGATTTTTTAAGATCGAGTCCCTTTAGCTCTCCAAACTGAGAAACCTTATATGCAGACTCCAAAGGGCCTGTCCAATAGCTGTATTCTAATCTTCGCGGCACACCTCTGCCCAAACTCAATCCCCAGGTTTTGTTTTCTCCTGGTTCATACTTTAAGCTGCTCAAATCCACAGCAAATTCAGCGCTCCAGCCAAAATCGGTTCTTTGCGCGCCTGACTTCCAGATTCCATCCCATGTGGAATCAAAAGTGCGGCCATTTTCAGTTATCCTCCCGTCCCTTTGCGTGCCTAATAAATTGGTCGCTATATAATAACAGCTTCTTCTGTCGTGAAATGTATCAATAAAAACATACACTGAATCATCTGATTTGATATCTGCATCTCTTTTTGTCATTCGAGCCGCAATTTTCTCAGGCTCAGGGTCATAACATAGAAAACCAAAATAAATATATTTATCATCATAGAGGATTCTAACTGCAGTTTTGAATGGAGAAGGTTCGCCCCTTTCTGGTTGAAGCTGGATAAAATCACCAGCTTCCTGAGCTTTT
>JAUWYH010000120.1 GCA_030615975.1 Candidatus Aminicenantota bacterium | reverse complement strand
GTTTCCCGCTTCCGCGGGAACAAGCCTGGATTCCCTCTTCCGCGGGAATGACAGCTTAATTAAATGACAGCTTAATTATATGTCTCTTATACTATTTTGCAACTTTTTTGGAGATGCTCCTTATTTTGTTTCCTGCTCCTTAAGTTCTTTTTCTTCTTCTTCCTTTTTTTCTGCCTCAGACTCTTTGGTTTTCTCTTCACTGATTTGAGCTTCTTCCTTTTTTGTTTCTTCTTCCCCTTCTTGCGGTTTTTCCTCTAAGACTTCTCTCTTTTCTTCCTTTGCCTCTTGCGGAGGAACTTCCTCTTCTTTGACTTGCTCTTCTTCCTCTTTGGTCTCTATTGCTTCCCCCTCTCGCGCTATTTCCTCTTGAACCTTTTCCTTTTCTTCAACAACAGCTTCTTGAGGAGGAACCTCTCCTTCTTTGACGACTTCTATTTTAACCTCTGCCCGCTCATCATGGAAGATTTTGATGGGAACAACGTAATTTCCCAGCCTTTTTATTGGTTCTTCTAAAATAATCTTCTTTTTATCAATTTCAATTCCCAATTTTTCGAGAGCGTCCTTGATATCAGCAGAGCCGACTGACCCAAAAATAATATCTTTCTCTCCTGTTTTTCTGAAGAAGGTCAATCTCGATTCGTTCATTTTTTGGATAAGCTCCTGATAGGACGATTTCTCCTGTTCAAATATTCTCTTCAGAGCTTGTTGCTCCATTTCGATCATCCTCATATTTGAGGAAGTGACCTCAATGGCTAATTTTTTTGGAAAAAGATAATTCCTTCCGTATCCAGGGGCAACTTCTATTATGTCTCCTTTCCTCCCTAAGTTTTCAATATTTTCTTTCAGGATAACTCTCATATCTCCTCCCAATATCTAAACAAAATCTCAATCTTCTATGAAAGGAAGCAACGCCAGCAAACGGGCTCTTTTTATCGCAATAGAGAGCTTCCTTTGATGAAAAGCACAAGTACCGCTCAGCCGTCTTGGTGAAATCTTCCCTCTATCTGCAACATATCTCTTCAAAATATCGATATTTTTGTAATCGATATCTCTCACGTTTCTTTCACAAAAACGACATGTCTTTTTCCTAGGGGGAAAATACCTTCTGACGGGGCTCCTGTCAATTTTTTGTTCTCTTGCCATAGTTATTTCTCCTCCTCAACCGCTTCTTTTGAAAAAAATTCCTGTTGGGCTTTATCTGTCTTCTCCTCTTTCCTCTCTTCTGGAACCGCAGCCTCTTTCTCTACAGAGACTTTCTTCCTTTTTCCCCGAAAATTCTCTTTAGTCTCTTTTATCACAGTCAAATAACGGAGGATCGCATCTGTCTGTTTGAAGCGCCTTTCAAGTTCAGCAGGAATTTCCCGCTTTCCTTCGTAGTGGAAAAGAACATAGAAGGCTTCCTCAAACTTCTTGATGGGATAAGCTAACTTTCTCTTTCCCCATTCTTCCTTGCTGATCATTTTACCCTTTTTTTTGGAAATTATGTCCGCCATCTTAAGGATGATACCTTCTGTCTCTTCTTCAGATAGACTGGGGATAATTAAAAAGACCGTTTCGTATTGTCTCATCTAAACCTCCTTATGGATTTAAAGCTCCTTCCTAAAAAAGAAGGAACAAGGAGCTTTCCAAATAGGGAGCAGGCTCCTTTTTTTTGGAAAAAGGATACTCTCTATTTGTCTATTTGGGGACAATCCTTGCATAAAAAAATGCCTGTCCCCTTTTTCACTCTTTGATTATAGACATTCATCGCTTTTTCTGTCTCGCCTGCCAAAATCAAATCCAGAGCCTCCCGAGTTTTCTTTAAACTTTGTTCAAGATGAGGTTTCTCTTCTTTCTTGAAAGAAGAGAGGACATAATGGACTGCATCTTCATCCATGCTTAAGGGGCCAATCCCAACCCTTATCCTCGGAAATTGAGTCGTCTGAATTTCTTTTATGATCGAAATCATTCCTTTATGGGATCCTGCTCCTCCCTCTTTTCTAACCCTTATCTCTCCCAACGATATATCCAAATCATCATAGATAACAATGAGATGCTCCGGTCTTAAATGACTTCCTTCAATCATGATTTTTACGGCTAAGCCGCTGTTATTCATATAAGTCTGGGGCATTGCCAAAAGCACTTCTTCTTCCTTTATTTTGACAACAACAGCCTTGGAGAGGAACTTTTTTTTTCTTAATCTAACCTTCCACTCCTTAGCCAGTTCCCTTATAAAGAGGAATCCCACATTGTGTCTTGTGTCAGAATAACGTCTTCCGGGATTTCCCAATCCAACCACTGCCCACACATATCACTCCTTCTCTTCTTCCTTCTCTTCTTCCTTCTTTTCTTTCTCTTCTTTTTCCTCTCCAACTTTTTCTTTCTTAATTACCTCTGGTTCTTCCTCTTCTCCGACAATCTCTTCTTCCTCTTCCTCCTCAACTACTTCCTCCTCTACCACAGGCACTTCGATGCGAACGATCACAGTATTGAGGTCGCTTACGATCTCCACTCCCGCGGGAGGAAAAACATCTTCTACCTTTATAGATTGATTAAGATGGAGAGAGCTGATGTCTATTTCGATATTGTCAGGAATATCCTTGGGAAGACACTCGATCTCAACCTCTCGAGTAACAAAATCGACGAATCCTCCCTCAGCCTTAACGCCCACGGCTTCACCCACAGGAACAATCGGAATAGAGACTCTTCTGGTCTTATCCAAAACAATCTGAATAATATCGGCGTGAAGAATTTCATCTGTAACAGGATCCTTTTGTATTTCTTTTATCATAGCATTTCTTGTCTCGGAATTAAAAGAAACTTTAAATACTGTATTTTCACCTGATTCTGATTTTAAAATCATGAAGATATCTTTCTTCTCCAGTGTTAATGGCACATTGACAATATCATGCCCGTAGAGAATAACGGGTATCTTCCCCTCTTTTCTCATCCGCCGAGAAACATTTTTGCCAAAATCTTCTCTTTTTTCAGCTTTAATCGTAAAACTCATCGTTTTTTTCTCCTTATACAAATAAAGAGCTCACAGATTGTCCCTTGCTTATTCTTCGAATAGCTTCGCCAAAAAGAGCGGCCACTGAGAGGACAACAATCTTCTTAAAGGATTCCATTTCTCCCTTTGAAGGAATCGTGTTGGTTACAATCAATTTTTCTAAATCTGAATTTTCTATTCTTTCTAATGCGCTCCCTGACAAAACAGGATGGCTACAGGCTGCAAATATTCTTTTTGCGCCTTTTTTCTTCAAGGCTTCAACGCTCTTAACTAGAGTTCCGCCTGTATCTACCATATCATCCAAAATCACTACATCGCGATTCTTGACATCCCCTATGACATGAAGGACCTTGGCCACGCTTGGAGCAGGCCTTCTTTTATCAATAATAGCCAATGTGGCTTCCATTCTTTTTGAAAACAATCTGGCTCTTCCCACTCCTCCCGCATCAGGGGAAACAATAACCAAATCTTCCAAATTTAAGCTCTGAATGTAATGAGCCAACACAGGAGCAGCCATCAGATTATCGACAGGAATAGAGAAAAACCCCTGAATTTGAGGAGAATGGAGGTCCATAGTCAAAACTCTGTCTGTTCCTGCAGATTCCAGCAAATCTGCTACAAGTCGAGCCGATATTGGCACTCGCGGCCGATCTTTCCAATCCTGACGAGCATAACAATAGTAAGGAATAACAGCAGTGATTCTTCCAGCCGAAGCCCGCTTAAACGCATCGATCATAAGAAAAAGCTCCATCAGGTGAAAGTTGGTCTCATAAGAACCAGATTGGATGACAAAAACATCCTCCCCCCGAACATTTTCATCGATATAAAAATGAATTTCACCATCGCTGAATCTATCTAAAACACACTTTCCCAAGTCGATCTTCAAATAGCTAGCGATCTCTTCGGCTAAAGCTCTGTTAGAAGAACCTGAAAATATTTTCATTCTATCTTCCTCTTTCACTCATTTTCTCCATCTTAGGACTTTCTTAAAGGAGGAAATCTCCTTCCGGTTCTGACTGGGGTGGGAGGATTCGAACCTCCGAATGGCGGATCCAAAGTCCGCTGCCTTACCGCTTGGCTACACCCCAACGTTTAAATTTTTCCAGTAGCGCTTTCGGGATAAAGTTTCAACTATAAGCGCCTCATAACTCTTCTTTAGCTCTTTTAGAATCCTCTCGGCCCTTTCCCTTTCGAGAAAAAGCCCGAATACGGCTGAGCCTGTTCCGCTGACCAAAGACAGCTCTGAACCCTGACTTCGGAAAAGGCTCTTAATGGCTTTTAATTGAGGATATATACTAAAAATTGTCTCTTCTAGATTGTTTTCCAATAAGTCAAATTCTCGATGTTCTAAAAACTTGATAATTTTACTTTCTTTATCATCTGAAGTCAAGGATAACGGAAAGCGGTCATATACAGAGGCTGTGGAGATTGAAAAAGAGGGTAAAACCAAAATACAGGGAAGCGAGTTTAGGTCATGAAGAGGAGTGACTTCATCCCCTCGTCCCAACCCCAAGCACAGCCCTCCTTCAAGGAAAAAGGGGACATCTGCCCCAAGCTTGCTTCCTAAATCCATCAAATCTTTCTTTTCCAAATGAAGTTCCCAAATTATGTTTAAAGCATAAAGAGTCATGGCGGCATTACTGCTTCCTCCTCCTAAACCTTTCCCTGGAGGAATATTTTTATCCACCCAGATTTCTATCCCTTGGGAAAGATTGAACCTCTCTTTGAGAAGAGTGGCCGCCTTAAAAATGAGATTGCTTTCATCCCAAGAGACCGATTGATTTTTACCATCCAGAAGAACTTTCTCTTCGCGAATCGTCCTGAATTCCAAGACATCGTAAAAATCTATAGCCTGGAAAATGGTTCTTATATCATGATATTCATCTTCCTTTTTTCCTATTATTTCTAATCCAAGGTTTATCTTGGCAAAAGATTTAATTCTTCTCATTCAGGATTTCCTCAATTTCAGCCCACGTCTTTCGCTCATAATTTTTCAAAAAAACAAGGGAAAAAACATCTCTCCTTAGAAGCTGATTAAAATTTATGGCAAGAATCTTTAGGCGTCCGCTGCTCAGGGGATGTTGAAAAGTAAGAAGGCGAACAACAGATGTATTTTTAAAAAAATCTTTGACTTCAAACCTGAGCTCCTCCCTTCTACCTC
>JAUWYH010000119.1 GCA_030615975.1 Candidatus Aminicenantota bacterium | reverse complement strand
CAGGGTGTTGGCGGATTTTATACCAAAGAGAGGGCTTACAAATATGCTGGTAATACCTGGGAACTCCAGCTAAACTGGATCTTTTACCCCACAGACAACACCATGAATGAGCTTCGAGCCATCTATGTCGTAGATGACCATAACTTTGATCCCCTGCCCGAATTTGCAGACAAATATAGTATCAGTCGGCCTTCAGGCAATTTCGGAAAAAATAATAATTTTGTCCAGTACAACTTCGCGGACAGATACCAGATTGTCGATAACTTCTCCGTTTTCCTCGGAAAGCACACCATAAAAACAGGTTTTGATTTCATGTACGTTCCTTCTGGCGTCACTGAATTTGATATGTACATTCCTGGCGCGATTTACTTCAATACAGACGAACCCTTTGACCCGCTTGATGAAGATACCTATCCCTTTAGGTTCATGTATAACTCGGGAGAGCCTGCTTTTACCCTCTATATATACGAATTCGCAACTTTCATTCAGGACTCCTGGAGAATCAACCCTCAGCTCACTCTAAACTATGGACTCCGTTATAGCTACTACACTTATACTGGCTTGGATCTCACATCCACGGCTTTCAGCAACTTCAACCCCCGTTTTGCCTTAAGCTGGGATCCTGTAGGGGATGGAAAGACCGTCATAAGAGGAGGCATCGGCACCTACACAGCCAATGTCGTGGCCAACATCGCCTTCCCCAATGAATTCTACAAGGATGTGATACTGAGCATCAAGTTTTATCCGGGCTACCCTGATCCCTTCCAGCCAAACCCTTTTATGGCAGGATCGGAAGTGCCAATTGTGTTTGATGAATACGAGGTTGAGTCTGCTGAAAATCCCTATACAGTCCAGATGACCTTGGGCGCTCAAAGAGAAATCTTCACAGATTTTTCTGTTGGTTTTGACCTGGTCTGGACCAAGGGATACCATATGATGACCTGGGAAAATAAAAACCCCATCATTGTCGGCACATCATTTGTTCATGAGGATCCAGAAAGAGGCAATGTCTGGTACATCACGAACCGGGGAAAAAGCGACTATAAGGGACTCTACCTGACTCTAAACAAGCGGTATTCCAATGGTTGGGGACTGAATGTCGCCTACACTCTCGGCAAGGCAGTGGGAGACACAGAACGCCAGGACAGACCCTGGAGCTACGCTGAGGATGCCTGGGACAGAGCTTGGGGCCGGAAGGACAATGACGCCCGCCACCAGCTGGCCATTACCGGTATCGTCGGCCTGCCTCTAGGCTTTCAACTGAGCGGCATCATCTTCTACCGCTCAGCGTATCCCTTCAACGCTGCTTATTCCTATGACTTTAACGAAGACGGCCTTTCCCGTGACTTTGCAGACCAGTACCGAAACTCCCGCCAAGCCTTTGATTTCCTCCGCATTGATGCCAGATTATCCAAGTACATCCACATCGACAGATTCAGCGTGCAGATCTTTGCAGAAGTCTATAACGTGACCAATTATAATAGCTTCTATGAGGTATACAGATATATCGACAAACCTGACGACTTCGGAAAGCCAATAGAGGCCTATGATCCACGACTTGTTCAATTGGGAGTTCGTTTTAACTTCTGATAGGTTGAACTGAAAGTAGCCTTACAGGAGGGGAAATTTCTCACCAGGGAAATTTCCCTTCCTTTTTTCTTGATAAGACAGTATTACTTTTTACTCTTTTTTCCCTCATTATAAAAGAGGAGTATTTCATCGACTCCTTAATCGAGAGGACGAAGTACGTCTTAAGGCAAAAAAAGGAGGTAACAAGAATGAGAGGAAATAAAAATATTCTTATAGTTTTATTGTGGATTCTTCTGGTTATCCCAAGCTTCACTGGACAGGAAGAAAAAGCGGCGCCTCAAAAGCTTAAGGCAGTCGAACTAAAAGAAATTCTCTCCTGGAAGAGTATTGGGACGGCTGTTATCTCCAATGATGGCCAGTGGTATGCCTACAGGCTATCCCCGAACAAAGGAGACAGTGAGGTCATTATAAAAGAGATAAAAGGGGAAAAAGAATTCGGGTTTCCTGGAGGCGAAGCCCCACGGCCGACGAGGAGAGGCTTGCCTGCAAGAGATATTTCTTTTTCAGAGGATTCCAAGTGGGTGGCATTTACTGTTTATCCTAGAGCAAAGGAAGCAAAAAAGCTCCGGAAACAAAAGAAGAAAGTTTACAACAAAGTGGGATTGTTGAATCTTTCTACAGGTAAAAAGACTGAGTTTGAAAAAGTAATGAAGTATGCCTTCTCCGGAGAGAACGCCGCCTGGATAGCTCTTCATAAATATCCCTCTGAAAGCCAGGAAAAAGAGAAGGAAAAATGGAGTGGGTCAGATCTTATTCTGCATGAGCTGGCTTCTTCAAAGGAATTCAATATAGGAAATGCATCTGAGTTCTCGTTCGATAAGAAAGGCCAGTGGTTAGCCTGGATTATTGATGCCCAGGAGAAAAGCGGAAACGGAGTTCAAATTCGAAACATGATAACCAGTACTATTCTTTCTCTTGATAGCGATAAGGCTGTTTACAAACAATTGAACTGGACAGAGAAAGGAGATGCTCTGGCTGTATTGAAGGGAAAAGAGGATAAAAATTTTGAGGACAAGCTCTTCAGCGTGATAGGTTTCACCAATTTTTCTTCAACATTCCCGCAAAAAATAGTCTATGAACCCAGAGAAGATAAAAATTTTCCTGAAGGAATGACTATAAGTCCGAATAGAAGCCCTACGTGGACTGAGGATTTAAGCGGAATTCTCTTCGGTATCCATGAAGTCAAGAAGAAAGAAGATAAAGAGAAAGAAAAAAGCCAAAAGAAAAAAGGAAAGCCTGAGGTTACGAATGAGGAGTCCACAGAAGAAAAAGCAAAGAAAGAAACTGATGAAGAAATGCCGGATTTGGTCATCTGGCATTGGCTGGACAAGAGACTTCAGTCTATGCAACAGGTCCAGGAAAAAGAGGATAAGAATTTCAGCTATCTCTCTATTTACCACGTTAAAGAAAAAAAGTTCATAAGGCTTGCCGATGAGAAAGTAAGGCGAGTCGAAGTCGCTCCCAAGCATCGCTGGGCTATAGGCCTTGATAACAGTGAATATGAATGGATGGGGAATCTTGATGGACGTCGCTACCAGGACATCTATGTCATTGACCTAAAGACAGGAAATCGCCGCCTAGCTGTTAAGAATTGCCGCTGGTATTATGATCCATCCCCTGACGGAAGCCACTTTCTCTATTATGATGATGGCCATTTTTACACATACGAAATGGCTTCTGCGAAAACCTACAATATCACCAAGGATGTTCCCACCTCTTTTATCAATGAAGAGGATGACCACAATGTGGTTAAGCCTCCGATTCGACCAGTGGGATGGGTAAAAGACGGGGTCTCTGTTCTTCTCTATGACAAGTGGGATGTATGGAATGTGCCTGTTCAGGGCGGCAAGGGTGTGAATCTTACCGTAAACGGGAAAAAAGAAGGCATCCGTTATCAGCGGCGCTTCAGGCTGGACCCTGAGGAGAAAGGAATAGACCTCTCTAGATTTGTTTATTTTGCAGCTTATGGAGAATGGACAAAAAAAGGAGGAGTGGCCCGTGTGGATAGAAGAAAACCTGGAGCCAAGATGCTCCTCTGGAAGGATGCTCTCTTTTCAAGGCTCTTAAAAGCAAAAAATGCTGATGTCTACCTTTACACAAAGGAGACAAACAAAGACTACCCTGACTACTATGCCTCAGACCTTTCTCTCCAAGAAGGCCAAAGAATCTCAGAAGCAAATCCTCAGCAGAAAAAGTTTCTTTGGTCAAGCGGTTCTCTGCTTATCGACTACAAGAGTGCCAGAGGAGACAAACTTCAAGCAGTCTTATTCTTGCCGGCAAACTACGAAAAGGGGAAAAGCTATCCGACGATCGTCTATATCTATGAGAAGCTTTCACAGTGGCGGAATCGCTACTTCACTCCTTCTGCAAACGGCTTTAACAAATCCGTATACACAAGTGGGGGATATGCGGTTCTGATGCCAGATATTGTATACAGAGTGGATGACCCAGGTATGTCCGCAGTCTGGTGCATTCTTCCAGCTCTTGAAGCTGCCATAGCTACTGGCGTAGTGGATAGGAACAAAGCGGGAATCCACGGACATTCCTGGGGTGGTTATCAGACCTCTTTTCTGATAACTCAAACTAACGTTTTCAAAGCCGCAATAGCTGGAGCACCGTTGACCAACATGATCAGTATGTACAGCTCAATCTACTGGAACACTGGCTCTGCCAATCAGCCTACCTTTGAAAGCAGACAGGGGCGCTTCACAGGCGGCTACTGGGAAAACCTTGAGGCTTATACCCGAAATTCTCCTGTCTATCATGCTGATCAGGTAAAGACTCCGCTTTTGATCATGCATTGTGACAAGGACGGAGCTGTGGATTGGAATCAGGGAATCGAGTATTACAACACGCTGAGACGCCTCAAGAAGCCAGTGGTCATGCTCCAGTATATCGGTGAGAATCACAGCCTTCGAAAGCCTGCGAATCAAAGAGATTACACCATTCGAATGAGAGAATTTTTTGATCATCATTTGAGGGGAAAACCTGCTTCCAAATGGCTTCAGGAAGGAATCCCTCACCTTAAGACGAAAGAACATTTGAAAGAACAAACAGCAAAAAAATACAATAAAAATAGAAAATAGCTGACATTTATTTAAATAAGCCCCTATCTCACAATAACAATCAGAGCAAAAACTATAAGAAAGATCCTAGCTTTACCTAACAAGAGCGTTGTGTCGAACTCTTATCTGTGTGTGCTCGATTTACTTTGTATATTATAAGCGGAATAGGCTTCAGAGGCTACAAATTTAACTTTGCAGGTGGTAAATTGATGGGGGGCAGGTCAAATTTTAGCGAGCCTGCGTGCGTGTTTGTAGATATGGCTTATCTGCCTTATTTGGCGTTGCCGAATGCTACGAATACGAAAAACAGGCGTTTGAAATACTCAAAAATACCGTAAGATAAGGAGGCAAGCCCATGTCCTGCAAACCTTATAAACTGGGAAAAACTTTTTGGTACGCTCTGCTGCTTTGGATCATAGGTTTTGTCTGGGGGATGATTGTTTTCATGGTCCCCGCCTTAAAGCAACTGCCTTCGATACCTGTTTTCTTCTCCTTTTCCTTCCATTGACAGGGCCATTTTCAGTGTGAGAGG
>JAUWYH010000005.1 GCA_030615975.1 Candidatus Aminicenantota bacterium | reverse complement strand
GGAATGGCGTTCTAATTTTTTTGAGCTAACCTGATAAAGCAACTTTAATTTTCCCGATTACAAATTCGCCCTCTTCTGGTATCTCTTGACCTTCTTCTTTCAATGCTTCAATATGAGCTTCGATCGCTTCCCGAATATTTTTTCTATTCTAATAATATAATGCAGACAAAAGCAAAGGTCAATTTTAATTGAGTGGTCGCCTGTCTGCGTTTGCACACAGGCAGGCCTGTCTGCGTGCGCCGTACAGGCAGGCTGGCAATGACATAGAAAGGGATGTCATTGCGAATAAATATATCAATAGATTGAAAGCTATGGATTAATTGTCCAAAGTCAAGGGCTGATCCCAACAATTGGCTAAGCGTAAACAGCTGTCCCCATTTTATTTAACTATCTGGGAGGCGAAGACAGGTTCGAGATTATATTTATCAACAAGATGGATATTTTCTTTTAACACTTTTAGTGTCTCTGGCGTCGGGTGACAGATGCCTAAAGCTTGCCCTTTTTTTTGAGCCAACTTGAAAAGTTCGATCATTTTCTTCCTTATAAAATCTTCATCGGTTTCTGTATCCAGGAAGACGTCGCGGTAAGTTGAAGGCAGGCCTAGGGATTGTGCTGTTTTATAAGCTACAGATTGAGTTGTCGTCCGGCTGTCTACGAAAAAGAGTTTGCTTTCTTTTAAACGTTCCAAGATGATTTTCATGAAAATCTCATTAGCTGTGATTTTCGAACCCATGTGGTTATTAGCTCCAATCACATGTGGAACTTGCTCGAGGCTTTTATCCACTGCTTTGATGACTTCTTCTTTACTCATTTTGGAGTGAATGATACCTTTTGTCCAGTTGTTGTCTCCTTGGTTGTTGATGGATTCAAGGGGAAGATGAAGGATGACCTCAAGGCCATTTTGAAAAGCAATTTGAGCTATTTCCTTAGCTAAAGGGCTGAAGGGGAGAACAGCGATTGTCAACGGTATCTTAATCGAGCATATCTCCTTGATTGCTCTCAAGCTGTAGCCCATATCGTCAATGATGATGGCGACTTTGTTCTTGCCTTCTTCACGAAAGGGTTTTTTCTCTTTTTTGGGCTTTTCTTTTAAGCAGGAAAAGAGAATGATCAGCTTTTCCTTTCTCTTTCCGATTACTTCCCAGAGGTAATAGTTTTTATCATCGGATTGTTGTTCTTCCTTTTTAAGCACCGAGGCTTTTGTCTTCTGAAATTCTTTTTCGAGATGAAATTCAAGCTCTCTGTATGTGTTTAAAGGGAGATCAATCAAGAGATGAAGAGCTCCCTCGCTGTCTTGATATTGATCGATGGAATCAGTGGAAATCCCATGCTCAGATATTTTTTCTATAACAATTTGATCAAGTGCTTCTTTCTCGGAAATAAATTTCTTTTTTTTCGTAAAGGCTCCGAAAACATAAGACGCTTCTCCCTTTCGCCAGGCAATGTAATCTAAGCCTATGGCAGAGGTGAAAGCGAGAAGAGAAAAAATAACGAAAAAGAGGGAAAGACTGTTTTTGGCGATTATCCCTCCGGAAGGGCCTCTTTTTTGCATGAATTACATTCTGCGAAGGAGGACCAAGGTGCTTTTGAGATAAGATTCATCATTTTGATCTTCCCTTTTGATTTTTACATCAGGCGTTAGGCCGCTTTTCCAGAGCTTTTTTCCAGATTTGAGATGGAAAATTCCTGAAGTAAGAACGAGAGCACTTCCATTTTCTAAGGCGAAGAAATCTTGCTTGGCGACAAGACCTGGAGTGGGGAGACCGAGGATTTTCGCTTTTTTGAATTCATTCAGAACTGCAGCCACTGCTTCTGCAGGACCGAGGGTAGCTTGGTTCGTCCAGATTATTATCGGCAGTTTTCCAAGTTCTGGCTCTTTTTCGCAGGAGAGAATTTCCTTAACTCCTCCTTTTTTTTCGATATAGCCTATTTCTTTTGCTTTCAGAAAAAGATTTGTAAGCCTCCAGGCTTCTTCAAGTTCGCCTTCAAAGCAATTTCTAAAGTCTAAAATAAGAGTCTTTTTCTGAGGCCTTATCCGAGGAAGGATTTCTTCTTTTATCTTGCTTACACAGGGAGGATAAAGATGGTGAATCTTTAATATGCCGCTTGAATCTTTTAGGGGAGAATAGGAAACTGGTTCTTCAAAAAGCAATTTTCTTTTTATGGTTATTTCTTGGGTTTCGTTTCTTCCGATGATTTTAAGCTTTATACTTGTTTCTTCTTTATCTTTAAGGTGGAGGTTTGCTTCGAGCATGCTCATCGGCAAAGTGGGGCTATTGTCGATGGCACTTATAAGGTCGCCGATTTTGATTTCCTTTTTTTCGGCAGGCGAGTTTTTTATGATTCCGATCACCTGGGGGAAGGAGCCGTATTTTTTATAGAGAATAATACCTGTTTCTTTTAACCTTTCTTCCTTTTGGTATTTGTACTTGATGGCACTCTCCTTGTCCAAGTAGCTGGAAAGGATATCTAAAGAATCGACCAGTCCTTTAAATGCTCCCTCCATTGTTTTTAAGGGATTGGGTTCTTCGATATAATGGTTTTTGATCAGGTTTATCACTGTTCCCAAAAACTGGAGGTTTTTAGAAGAGGGAGACTTTGTCGAGATCCCAGGAAGAAAATTTTTTTCTAATAGAAAAAATAAAGATACTACAACTAAAACTGACAGAAGGATGATTTTTGCTCTTTTTTTAATCATTTTTCTCATAAAATGAATTCTGATTTTATCATCTTCTCCTCAGCCATTGCAAGGGATTCAGGGGTTTTGTCTTGAAACGTATTTCAAAATAGAGAGAGATTCCTTCTAATGAGCTAAAATCTCCGATCATAGCGATAGGCTGGCCAGTTTTGACAAATTCTCCCTTGTCTATCAAAAAATCGGAGCAGTGGCCGTAGAGGGAATAGTATTTCATTCCATGATCGATGATAATCAGATTCCCGTAGCCTTGGAAATAATCGGTGTAGACAACTTTTCCAGGATGGATGGATTTAACTATCATACTGTTTTTTCCAGGGGCTATATCGATTCCGTTATTTATAGTGACCGTATTGAATTGGGAATGCTTTTGAAGGCCAAAGGCAGTGATTATTTTTCCTTCAACGGGCCAGGGAAGCCTCCCTTTTTTTTCATAAAGAGGAATGAGAGCCACGGGGACGGATATTTCTTGTTTGAGTAATTTTTTTATCAGGATCTGTAACTGTTCCGCCCTTTCTTTTAATTCTTCTAAAGTTTTCAGATGGGTTTTCCTGTTTCTCTTTATTTTTCGGATCAAAGCTTTATTCTTTCTCTCTTGAGCTTCGAGTTCTTTCCTTTTCTGATGGGCATTCTGGATGAGGCGGGAAATCTCTTCTTTTTTTCCCCCAAGTTCTGATTCAGCAGATTTCAGCTGCGATAGAGTCTCTATGTAATCGGAAATGATTTTTTCTTGATACTGAGCGAGGAAGCTGAGATTTTTGCTTTCAGAGATGAGACTTGCTAAATCTTCTGTCTTGAGCATATAACGGAAAGTGCTGAATTTACCAAATTTATACAGGGTGATGAGCGTCGTCTCTATAGATTGTTTTTCTTTCTCCAGCTTTTCTTTCAGTAGAGGGATACTTTTCTTTATAGAAAAGAGTTCTCGATTCGCTTTATCCAGCTGGATATCGTAAACAGAAATTTCCTTCTTAATCAGATTTTTTTTTAATCCGATCCTGTCCAACGTGTTGAGAATTGTTGACTCTTGTTTTTCCTCCTTTTTTATTCTTGATTTTATCTCTTTTATCTGTTGGGTTAATTTTGACAGTCTTTTCTGGTATTCAGAGATATCTTGCTGGGATAGAGATCCTGCAGAGAAAAAAAGGGCAAGGATGATTGATGCCGCCAAGGAACGACGACCTTTTTGGAAAACCATTCTGTCATTTATTAAGTCAACGATTCTCATTTTCTTATTGTATAGATTATACCTCCCACGGTGCCTAAGATGATTCCAAAAGCCCAATCGATCAGGCCGAAAGAAACAGCTACTTTTGGTGCAATACCGTAGAACTTGAATATCTCCATGTAAGAGCCTTCTCTCAATCCCAGTCCATTAATCGTGATGGGAATGGATAGGATGAGAAGAACAACGGGGACGAAAATAAAGTAATCAAGAAGATGGATGTTGAGGTGGAGAGCTTTTCCTATCAGGTAATAATGGACAATCACATTGACTTGGAGAAGGAAAGCCCAGAAGAAGGCTTTTAGTAAAAAGACTTTTTTATCTTTATAGATAAGAATAACTTCCCTGAATGCAGAGAGCTTTTGTTTCACTTTTGTCACGAATCTTTTTTCTGGAATTTTATCAAGTATATGGGCGGTGAGAGGAGTAAAGAAAGTCATAACTAAAATAAGACCAACGAGGCCTACAAGAAGAGAGACCCAAATCACAGGAATTCTCTGGGCCATTTCCAGGCGGAAAAGCGAGGCAGTGAAGGCAAAAAAGAGAAGGACAACAATTCCAGTGAAACGGTCTACAAGGACAATAGCAGATGATTTCAAAAGGGTTTGAGAATAACGACTGCCATCCCAGATGCGAACAATATCTCCTCCGAATCGAGTCGGGAGGAAATTGTTGAAGAAGCCTGCAACCAGATAGGATTGGGCCAGGAAACCAAGAGGAACAGAGTCTCCTTGAGCCTGAATAAGAATTTGCCAGCGATAGCAGCTAAAAATAAGCCCTAAAGAATGAAGGGAAAAGGAAAGGAGGAGCCAGAAAAAATTGACTCCTTTGAGGACGTTCAAAATGTCTTTAACCGGGGCTATTTTGATTAAAAGGAAAGCGAGTATAGAGAAACTGAAGAAGAATTTGAGGACAAAAATCAGAAGATCTTTTCTTTTAGGCATTCAATATTTTCTGATCATGACCCACACAAAATGGAAGAGAACCATTTTAAATTCTATTGCCTCTTTTTATAAAAGTACTTGATTGTCACTTTTCCTACAAGACCGCTCAACAGAAGAAGAGAGATTAGATTAGGGAAGGCCATGAGAGCGTTGGCTGTATCGCCTAAGTACCAGATGATATTGAGGTGAACTCCCTGAATGATAGAGCCGAAAAAAATCAGAATAATAAAAGCAATCCTGTAGGGATAGACGATCGCAACGCCGAAGATGTACTCCAAACACTTTTCTCCATAATAGCACCACGCTAAGAGTGTGGAGTAGCCAAATAGAAAAGAGCTTAAGGCAATGATGTATCCACCATAAGGAATAACCGAACTGAAAGCCGCTGCGGTTAGGGCTGTCGAGGTGAGGCCTTCTGTAGCGCCAAAAGCTGCGGTTTTAAGGTGCATTCCGGTGATTACGATCGTCAGGGTTGTCAGAGTGTTGACGATCATCGTATCGATAAAAGTTCCAGTCATAGCGATGAGGCCGTTTCGAGGTGGGTCTGAGGATTTTGAGGCAGACTGAGCGATGGCGGCCGAACCTAAGCCCGATTCGTTGGAGAGAAGTCCTCGCCTGATGCCAATGCTTATGGCTTGCCGGACAGATGTTCCGACCAGAGCACCTCCAACGGCCTTTACAGAGAAGGCGGATTTAAAAATAACTGCAAAGGCTGCGGGCAAGTTTGCGATATTGGCCAAGATAACGACTATTGCACCTGCGAAATAAAAGATAATCATGGTAGGAACCAGCCTCTCCGATACACCCCCGATTCTTTTTATCCCCCCTAAAACAACCGCCCCCACCATGGTTGAGATAACCA
Source organism: Candidatus Aminicenantota bacterium (assembly GCA_030615975.1). Classification (GTDB taxonomy): domain Bacteria; phylum Acidobacteriota; class Aminicenantia; order Aminicenantales; family Aminicenantaceae; genus JAUWYH01. The sequence goes on along the minus strand of JAUWYH010000005.1, from coordinate 13,510 downwards.
GGCCTGTCAACCAGAAAGGGACGTTGAACTGGTCGTTGAAGATAAGAGCCATGGAATTGGATTGGGCCATGTTTCCTGTTCCAAAAAGACAGGTGAAAGCGCCACAGATGGCAAAAAACATGCCCATGAATTGGGATAGCTTCAGATTTTTGATGCCATGACGGGCATAATACATAGGACCGCCCGACATTTCTCCTCTTACATTCTTTATCCTGAACCTTACTCCTAAAAAACCTTCTGCGTACTTGGTGGCCATACCAAAAAAACCGGCAATCCACATCCATACAGGAGCTCCTGGCCCTCCAGTGGCAATGGCAGTAGCCACCCCAGCAATATTTCCGTTGCCGACAGTGGCAGCCAAAGCAGTCATCAAGGCTGCATAGGGAGTAATATCCCCCTCATCTTTCTCTGACTTATCTTTCTTCATAGCTCCCCGAAGCAACATCTTTAAGGAAAGAAACAACCTTCTGACTTGAATGATCCTCGTGAGGAAGGTTAAAAGCAATCCGGTACCTAAGAGGAGTACAAGCATCCAGGAACTCCACATAAAATCGCTGAGCTCCCGGATAAAAACAAGCATTTTATCAAGTAAAGAAAGTGAAATAGAAAAGTTGAGCTCCAGAGTTTCTTCTTCTTCCTTTATCTCAATTTCTTCTTCTACAAGGGTCAGGCTGTAGAGGTCCATCTTGATGATGTATTTGCCTGGTTTGAGATCGCGATAGATAAAATTTCCCTGAGGGTCGATAGTGGTTTTGATGTACTTTTCTACCCCTAAGGGCATGAGCAGAATGAACCCATGGGTATAAGGTTTCCCTTTAGGAGAAAGAGTGACTTTGCCTTTGATATCTGCTGCATTTAAGGTAGAGAGGCTTATTATACAGGTAAAAAAGAGAAAAATTGCTCCAGATTTTTTCTTCATTAGCTTCCTCTATCCAGCGATTGTTCTTATAAAGAAAAGAATAATAATTATGGCTATAGGCGAAAGATATTTAACGGAAAAGGTCCATAATGGTCGCAATCTAAAGCGAGTGTTTCCGGATGCTATTTCACCAAGGGCCTTTTTTACACCCCACACATAGCCCAGGAAAAGGCAAATCAGGAGAGCGCCAAAAGCAAGAGAGACATTGCCGAAGAAAAAATTCATCTTGCCCATAAAATCAATTTTAGTTAAAAGTTTCACTCCTCCCGAAGAAAGTGCAGAAGGAATTCCAAGAAGAAAGGAGAAAGCGCCTATGAGAAAGGCAGCTTTTTTTCTCGACCAGTTCCGTTCATCAACAAAATATGCCACAGGAACTTCAAGGAGCGATATAGTCGATGTTATGGCAGCCACAAGAAGGAGCGTAAAGAAGAGGGTCCCAAAGATATCGCCTCCTGGTATTCTTGAAAAAATAAGAGGAAAGACTTTAAAAATAAGACCTGATCCTGCCGTGGGTGCGATACCTGGAATGGCAAAAAGTGTGGGAAAGATGATGAGTCCAGCAAGGATGGCGATGAGAGTGTCTGAGAGGCATACCCATCCTGCTGAGGAGACGAGATTATCCGATTTAGTGATGTAGCTGCCGTATGTAATCATAGTTCCCATACCCAGGCTTAATGAAAAGAAGGCCTGTCCTAAAGCAAAAAGGATAACAGTGCCATTCAGTTTTGAAAAATCGGGCTTGAGATAAAAAGAAATGCCTTTTCCTGATCCGGGAAGAGCAAGCGCCCTTATGGCAAGGAAGATTATTAAAATAAAGAGGATGGGCATCAGAACTTTTGTCCATCTTTCTATTCCACCTTTAACCCCCTTGGAGATGATGTATGTTGTGATACCTATAACCACCATGAGGAAAAGAAGAACCTGGAAGGGATTAGAGCTGAAATCTGTAAATATTTTTTCGGTAACCTGGCTTGAAACGGCCCCCCTGAAAGCACCTGAGACAGTTTTTATAAGATAGCCTGCTGCCCAGCCGGCTACTACAGAGTAAAAGGAGAGTATGCATATGCCTGTCAGAATACCCAAATATCCAATGAATTTCCAGGGAGAGCGGGGTTTTATTCGGTTTATAGCTCCAACTGGATTCTTCTGAGTGTGACGCCCTATTGCGAGTTCGGCAAGCATGACAGTAAATCCGATTAAAGCAACTGCCAGAACATAAACAAGAACAAATACTGCTCCGCCGTTTTGACCGACCACCATCGGAAAACGCCAGATGTTTCCTAAGCCGATAGCCGAGCCCGAAGCGGCAAGTATGAAAGCGATTTTGGATCCCCACTTTCCTCTTTCGCTCAATTCCTTGGCATTCATATTCCTATCCTTAAGAAAATATAAGCGTAAAGCCTTTTCATATTTTCAATATTTATTATCATAAACAGGTGCGATTGTAAAAGAAATAATAAGAGCAGGGGAAGTGTCAAAGCGAAAGGATTATAGGAAACACAGTTACCTTTTCCTCTGTAATGTCCGTTATTAAGCGTTTAAAGAAAAAGGAAAAAGGGGAAAGGCTTCTTTTTCTAGATAAAGATGCCTGTCCCCTTTTTTGGTCGTTGGTAAATATCCATTCTCGAGAATTGACGAGTGCTTGCTTGCCTCTTTCATTTCTTGTGATACACTTTACTTGCAGTAATAGATTTTTTATTTTTTCGGAAAAAACTAACTACCAGTTATAAAAAAGGTTGAGGATTTGAGTTTGAAGGTTTAAGGGATGAAAAATATCCTATTGTTTCGCCTCGGGGGCTTAGGAGATTTGTTAGTAACATTTCCATCTATTTATCTTCTGCGGAGAAAGCTTTCACCCTGCTCTATATCATTAGTATGTCGTAAGGAGTACGGGATGATCCTTAAAGAAACAGGGATTGTAGATGAACTTATCTCTGTAGACGATCGGAGGCTCGTACCTCTTTTTGTTGAACATTTATCTGGTGGAGAAGAGCTTGTACAATGGTTTCGAAAATTCAACTTATTGATTGGCTGGATGCAGACCGAAAAAGCTTTAAACCTAAAACAATCTTGGCTTGCTTCTTTTGGAAAGACTATTCGTCTTTTTGTCTACGACACCCATAGTCAAGAAGAGATAAGCAAATTTTTTTTTCGCAAAACAAGTGAATTTCTCAAGAAAGAGGAAAAATTGAGTCTGCCATTCAGCGAGTGCATCCACCTTCCTCTAAGCTTAGATCAAAAAAAGGAAGGGTTAAAACTTCTTGGAGAGAAGGCCTTGTGTGATGGAAAAAAGATTGTGGTTATCCATCCAGGAAGCGGAGGCAGAGAGAAATGCTGGCCCTTTCCCAATTTCCTGACAATAATCCGCCGGCTTAATCAGCAAGATGTGAAAGGAGTGCTTGTGAGCGGAATGGCGGAGGAATGGATTGAGAATGAGATAAGAGACGCAAAATTGCCGGAGAATTGGGTTAGGCTTCAAAATCCTTTGCTGGTGAAACTGACAGGTTTACTTTATGAAGCCTCATTTTATTTGGGAAATGATTCGGGCATTACTCATCTTGCAGCTGCCTGTGGCGCAAAAGGGATAGCTCTTTTTCGAAAAGATCTTGAAACTGCCTGGAGACCATATGGACGAATGGCTGTTCTTAGCGGGCACTCGTTGGCTGAAATTGATGTTGAGACTGTTTGGAAGACTCTTGCAGGTTGAAAGAAGAAAGGAGATTTGTTAACTTCTCTCTCTTTAATGAAAAAGAAAAAATTACCTTCAGAAATATTGTCCATTCAGTTCTTGATCTTAATGTCTTATTCTTCAATGGCTGTTTTGACTTTACTTCCTCTTTTTTTTGAACACTTAGGCGGGAGCCCCCGCGAAATAGGCTTTTTAATAGGAATTTTTTCATTGGCTGCATTTTTATTTCGGCCTTTTTGTGGATGGATCTTGAGTCGTTTCGATACAAAGATAGTTCTTCTTGCAAGCCTGGCTCTCATTCTGGTGATGACCTCCTTGTATTTTCTGATCCAGAGCCTAAATTGGCTTGTAATTTTCATAAGAGTTTTTCATGGTATAGGCTTTTCTATTTTTGTCTTGGCTGCCTTGTTGACAGTTGTTTTGGTGGCTGAGGAGGAGGAGAGAGCGTATGCCATAGGCGTAGTCTCTACAGGGTTTATGCTTCCGCTTTTGATTGTTCCTTATTTAAGCGAGCAGATTATTGAAAGACAAGGATTCTTTTTCTTTTTCCTTGCCGCTGTTTTTATGGCTTTGATTCCTTTCGTTTATGTTCTTTTCGTAAGATTCAGGCTTCCTCCGTCTTCGCCTGAGTCAAGATTGGAAAGTACAGGTTTTTTTCGGCTTCTCAAAAGAAAGAGAATATTATTGATTTTTTTATTGACATTTATTTTTGAAACCGGTTTAAGTTCAAGCCTGAGTTTTGTCCCTCTTATTGCTCACCAAGGCTCTTCTATGAGATCGGGGTATTTCTATACGTTTCTCGGCTTGACAGCGGTGTTTATGCGACTCTATGGAGGGAAGAAGTTCAAATCCTGGGGAAGTCCAGGATTGCTACTTCCTGCTTTTTTCTTTCTCTCTGCAGGAGGATTTTTAATCTATTTTTCGTTCAATAATTTTATCCTCGGATTAGCCGGGATTACCTGGGGAATTGGAGTGGGAATTCTTTACCCTCATCTTTCTGCTCTGGTTATAGAGGGGGTTGCTTCGAATGAAAAAGGGAAAGTCTTGAGTCTTTTTGCCGCTTCAGTGGATTTAGGCTTTGCCTTTGGTCCTATATCTTTCGGATGGGTATCTCAGTCTTTTGGGTTGAGGTTCACATTTATCCCTTTTGGCCTGTTTGTTTTCATCTCCTCTCTTGCTCTGATGTTATGGGGAAAATCCACGCTGTTTAAAAAAAGTTCATAAAAGCTAAAAAATGGCCATTCAAAAAAAGAATTTATCAGAACTTCCAGATTAAGCGCGATCTTTCCCGTTTGTCCAGGCGGGTGATCCCTTCTTTTTTTGCTGCCTTTATGGCATCATCATATTCTTTTTGGGTAATTCTTCTTGCTAAGGGAGAGCCAGGAGAGATTTCACCGCAAGGATAATACTGATCCATGATATTGACATAGGTATTTTTAGAGATTTGCGAAGCTAAGAAATGCATCACTTCACGTGTCCCAGCTAATCCTTCAGGAAGCACAAGGTGCCTGACCAAAAGGCCTTTTAGAGCTATTCCTCTATAATTGAGGAAGAGATCTCCTACTTGGCGGTGCATTTCCTTAAAGGCAAGCTTTGCCAATTGGGGATAGTCTGGAGCTTGGGAGTATAACTCGGCAGCACTTTGGCGGCTGTATTTAAAATCAGGCATATAGATGTCAAATACTCCTTCCAGAAGCCTGAGAGTTTTTACAGAATCATAACCTCCTGTATTGTAAACAAGCGGAACAGAAAGCCCCATTTCGATCGCTTTAGGGAGAGCATTAAGGATTTGAGGAACATAATGTGTGGGACTCACAAAATTGATGTTGTGGCATCCGAGTTTTTGGAGCTCAGTCATCATTCGGCTCAATCTCTCGAAGGAAACTTCCCGGCCTTCCCCAGAGTGACTGATTGAGTAATTCTGACAGAAATTGCATCTGAGGTTGCAATAAGTCAGAAAAATTGTGCCTGAGCCATGAAATCCGACAAGAGGCCTTTCTTCCCCAAAATGGGGGGAATAAGATGAAATTTTAGGCAGATACCCTCCCTCACAAACTCCTTTTTCTCCCTTGATGCGGTTGACTCTACAGTTTCGTGGACAGATAGTACATTTTTCGAGCATTCGGAAAGCTTGCTCTATTTTTTCTGGGAAAAGTCCCTTGTTGTAGGTTTGAATATAAACGGGTTCAAATCTCTTCTGATCCATTTTGGAAATATTATATTAGCATAAAGTGCTTAAGGGTAAAAATGAAATGAGCCGGACAGGATATATTCGAATCCGTGATAGGAATCTTTCCTTGTGTCAAAAAATTAGCCTTTCAATTGAATGACGATATGGTTAAAATCGAATGAATGATGAAGCTTTCGACTCCAGATGACTTTTTCATTGTTTCGCGATTGGAAAAAATCCCTTTCCTTTTTCATGGTTTCGGAACAAGAAACTGGAGAGAGAAAAATTTTAAGGAAAGGACAGAGTGGAAAAACTTTAAATTGATCTTTCTCGATCAGATCCACTCCAATGTTATACATTTTGTCGATAAAGTTCCCGACAAAAATCTAAAAGGCGATGGCATGATAACAAACCTTCCTTCCCTCTTTCTCATCATAAAGACAGCTGATTGTCTTCCGGTTCTCATTGTGGATGAGATGAGAAAAGTGATTGCAGCTGTCCATTGTGGCTGGAGGGGAACTCAAAAAAGAGTGATTAAGCGTGTTATACAAGATTTAGAAAACCATTATGGATGTTTCCCCTCTTCCCTTTTAGTCGCTATGGGCCCTTGTATTGGAAATGAGTGCTATGAGGTAGGAGAGGATGTCAGGGAAAGTTATGAAGAACAAGGATTTCATCCAGAATTTTTTCGTCCTCATTCTAGCCGAAGGAAAAAATATTTTCTTGATTTGAAAGAGGCCAACTATTCACAACTGCTCAGCCTAGGTGTGCAAAAGAAAAATGTTTATTCTTTAGATATCTGTACTCACTGCCAAAAAATGTTTCCTTCTTTCCGTCGTGATGGAGAAAGGGCGGGCCGGATGCTGAGTTTTATAGGAATGTCATTTTAGTTGCTTTTTAGATTTTTTTTTTTTATTCTTTAGCTAACATGGAAAAGGCATGCTCACAAATATCCATTCCAGAACTTCCCTTCCACAAGAAGGGGAAAGTGAGATATATCTATGAAGTGGAAGACAACCTTCTTATAAAGGCTTCTGATCGAATATCTGCCTTTGATTTTGTTCTGCCCTCTCATTTGCCAAAGTCTATTATCGAAGAGACATCCAAAAAATATCTGGAAATCTACCATCGCTTAACAGGAAAGCATGAATTGTAATGCAGGTTCAGTCGATTTGCACATTCATTCTAATAATAGCAGTGATGGAGACTTCTCTCCTTTTCATATTATTCAACTGGCAAAAGAAAACAAACTGAGAGCTATTTCTATTTCCGATCATGATACAGTATCAGCCTATCCAGAAGCCTTACAACTCGGCCATAAAGCTGGAGTCGAGGTTATTCCAAGCATTGAGATTACAACTCTCTTCGATAACCGCGAGTTTCATCTCCTGCTTCCTTTTTTAAGCTGGAAGAAGAAAGTTGTAAAAAAGATTATTGCACAAGTTTCCAAGAGAAGATTTGAGGAAGCAGAAGAGAGAGTGGGTAAACTTCAAAAAATGGGGATTGATATTACCTGGAAAGAGGTTCTTAAAAAGTCGAGGCCTCATCCTCCATTAGGAGTGACAATTGCTCAGATTCTTCTGGATAAGGCAGAAAAAACCAAAGACCCTCTCTTTCAAAAATACTTAGAAGGCAAAAATCGCCTATTTGCTCCCTACTTATTTTATAAAGACTATTTCATGGATGGGAAGCCCGCTTTTGTTCCCCGAAGAAACGTAAGTTTATTGGATATTCTCCAAACCTCTCCCCAAACAGAAGGCGTTCCAGTGCTTGCTCATCCTGGCGCTTATTTTCAACAGACGAAAAAGAAAGATCTTGCTGTATTAAAAGAAAAAGGTCTTGTCGGCTTGGAAGTTTATTCTTCTTACCATAACCCTGCCCAGACAGATTTCTACAAGGAAACAGCGAAAGAGCTCGACCTGGTTCCTACCGCTGGTTCTGATTTTCACGGAACAATAAAGCCCCACATTCCATTTGGTTCTATAAAGATGGGCGAATACTGGATGGTAGAGGAGCTGCGAAAAAGGAGAATTTAAATGAGCTTCAATTGGCTGGATATTACTTTAATGGCTATTTTAATCATTACATTTATCCTGGGAATTGTGAAAGGGCTCATACGGCAAATCATTGGCATCGCAGCTGTGATTATAGGTTTGATATTAGCTGTTTTTAATTATCCCTATGTTTCCCAGTTTTATATGCGCCTGATTTCTAATCAAACCGTCTCTAATTTGCTAGGATTTTTTACTGTATTTATTGCTGTATTGTGCTTAGGATGGCTTATCGCTTATTTGCTTTCAAAGCTTGCGAAAGGGCCCTTAAAATTTTTGAATCACGTTTTGGGAGGAGTTTTAGGATTTTTAAAAGGAATTCTTATATCCGGGGTTGTTGTTTTTGCCTTGTTGATCTTTCCTGTTGATAAAACAGCGCTAAAGGAGTCACAGCTTTCACCTTATTGTTTGAAAATCACCAAAGCCATTTATTATATGATACCTGAAAGCCTTAAACAGGATTTTAAAGAGGCTTATAATGATATCCTTGGCAGAGGGGAAAAAGATGGAAAAAAAATTTGAAGACCTAAACATTCATCAAAAAATGGAGTTTCTGATCCATGAGATAGTGGAAAAGGAACTGCCATTCAAGGATTCTCTAAGAGAATTCGAGAAAATTTACATAGAGATAGCCATAAAAAAATACAAAGGAAATAAGACCAAAATAGCCAAAGCCCTTGGAATTCATCGCAACACTCTCCATAATCTCACAAAATCTTTAAAAATCACAAAAAGAATTTAGCAATCTCAAGAAGAGAGTGCTAATTTTTTCCATTTTTCTCTTGACAGATAGCAGAATTTAAACTATATTGGCAATCTTCCATTTAAGCTGCTAAAAATTAATTCTCAGTAAGGAGGTTCAAATGAAGATAACACCTTTATATGACAGAATTCTTCTAAAAAGATTGGAAGAAAAAGAAATCAAGAAAGGAGGAATAATTATTCCCGACACCGCAAAGGAAAAACCTCAAGAAGCAGAAGTTATAGAAGTAGGAAAAGGTCGCGTTAACGAAGATGGGAAGGTTGTTCCTCTTGAAGTAAAGAAGGGTGATAAGGTTCTTATCGGTAAATTCAGTGGTACAGAAGTGGAAATTGATGGGATTGAGCACATTATTGTTCGTGAAGAAGAAATCTTAGCCAAAATCACCTAATTTTGAAAAAAGGAGGAAAAAATGGCAAAAAAAATCACACTTGGTGAAGAAGCAAGACAGTCCCTACTAAAAGGTATAAATACCTTAAGCGATGTGGTTAAAGAGACTTTGGGGCCAAGGGGAAAGAATGTCATTCTAGAGAAAAAATTCGGATCTCCCACCAGCACCAAAGATGGTGTGACTGTGGCTAAGGAAATTGAACTCAAAGAGCCCTTGGAGAACATTGGTGCTCAACTTGTTAAAGAAGTGGCTTCCAAGACTTCAGATGTAGCTGGAGATGGGACAACCACAGCAACAATCTTAGCTCAGAGCATTTATTCTGGAGGGTTGAAGTATGTAACAGCCGGTGCTAATCCCAATTTGATTAAAAAAGGAATCGACAAAGCTGTGGAGAAAGTTGTAGAAGAGCTGAAGAAAATAAGCCGACAAGTGAGCGGAGAAACGATTGCTCAGGTAGGAACTATCTCGGCCAACAACGATGAATCCATAGGAAAAATCATTGCCGAGGCAATGGACAAAGTCGGAAAGGACGGTGTTATAACTGTAGAAGAAGCCCAAGGCCTGGAGACAACGATGGAAATAGTTGAAGGAATGCAGTTTGACCGTGGCTACCTATCTCCTTATTTCATCACGGATCCCGATAGGATGGAATGTGTCCTAGAAAACCCCCTTCTCCTTCTCCATGAAAAGAAAATCAGCAATTTGAAAGAGCTTCTGCCTCTGCTCGAGAATATAGCCAAGATGGGAAAGCCTTTATTGGTCATTGCTGAGGAAGTCGAAGGGGAAGCTCTGGCGACATTGGTTGTCAACAAGCTCAAAGGAACTTTTCACTGTTCTGCTGTTAAGGCACCAGGGTTTGGGGATAGACGGAAAGCCATGCTCGAGGACATTGCCACTTTAACTGGAGGAAGGGTGATTACTGAGGATATTGGAGTTAAACTTGAAAATGTTGGAATTGACTGGTTGGGTGAAGCAAAAAAAGTGGTTATCGACAAAGATAATACCACTATCGTCGAGGGAAAAGGAAAGCAAGAAGATGTCCAGGCTCGGATCAAGCAGATAAGAACTCAGATCGAAGAAACAACTTCCGATTATGATATAGAGAAACTCCAGGAAAGATTGGCCAAAATAGTAGGCGGAGTTGCCTTGATTAGAGTTGGTGCTGCCACGGAAACTGAGCTAAAAGAAAAGAAGGCAAGAGTTGAAGATGCCATGCATGCCACTAAGGCCGCAGTCGAGGAGGGAATTGTTGCCGGTGGAGGAGTAGCTCTTCTAAGATGCCAGAGGGTTCTTAAGGAGCTAAAGTTAGATGATGATATGCAGATCGGCGTCAGTATTATCAACAGAGCTATTGAAGAACCTCTCAGACAGATCGCTAACAATGCTGGCCAAGAGGGCTCAATTGTGGTTGAGAAGATCAAAGATATGGAGCAAGATAAGGGATTCAATGCTCTAACAGAAAAATATGAAGATCTAGTTAAATCCGGCATCATTGACCCGACCAAGGTTGTGCGAGCCGCCATCCAAAATGCATCTAGTATCGCAGGCTTGCTCCTGACAACAGAAGGATTGGTTTCTGAGATTCCTGAAGAAGAGAAAGGTCCCAAATATCCCCCACCACCAGGCGATATGTACTAACACAAACGCAATTAATACTGATGCACTGTCATTGCGAGCGACTGAAAGGAGCGTGGCAATCTCATAGAAAAAAAGGATGGGATTGCCACGTCGCAATGCTCCTCGTAATGACATTTTAATTAATGCGTTTGTACTAAGTTTTAAGGCTTGAATCCAGAAGGCCCTGAGCTTGAGCTTAGGGCCTTTCTTTTTTTTGCCCCTTTTCTATGATATAAATATCAAAGTGTTCAAGTTTTTTGATCGCTACGTCTTTAAAGAACTCATCCCTCCTTTCTTTATAGGCCTTCTTGTCACCACCTTTGTTTTTTTGATGAATGAAATTCTTCTTCTTTCAGAAATTTTCATCACCAAAGGCGTCTCTTTCAAAACAACTCTTAACATTCTTGTTTATCTTATTCCCTCCATCGTTGCTTTTACCTTGCCTATGGCTGTGCTCATGGGCATTCTTGCTGGACTGAGCCGCTTGTCTTCTGACTCAGAGATTGTGGCCTTTAAAACCTTAGGCATCAGTTATAAAAGGCTTCTCCGACCTGTATTTATTTTTTCATTTGGCGGATGGCTTCTGGCTTCTTTCTTAACTCTCTATCTTGCTCCTCGCTCAAACTACAAATGGGTTCAAACACTTTCTCAATCAGTCCTGGCCAAAGTCCAGTTTGAGATAAACCCACGCGAATTTAATGAAACACTTCCTCAAACTGTCATCTTTATCCAAGATATCTCTCAAGATAAGAATTGGGAAAACATCTTTATTTATTTTTCTGATCCTCCAGAGGAACCCAGGGTCATTTTAGCTAAAAAGGGAAGACTGAGTTTCTATCAAGAGAAAAAAAGAGCTATTCTTGAGCTTTTTGATGGATCCCTCCATTCCTACCCTCTTTCTGATTCAGAGAAATACAGAGTGACTTCTTTTAAACAGCTTGAGGAGGAAATAAATGTGGGGAGCTTTTTATCTTCTCTTTCCAAAAAGAAGCGCGTAAGAGAAAAAGATATCCAAGAGTTATTCACGGATCGTCGTATCATAAAAAAGGAGTTAGCAAATATTGAAAAAGCCTCAGAAAGAAATCATGTTCTTTGGCAAAAGAACAAGGACTATATTTCTCACGGGGTAGAGATTCATAAAAAATTTGCTCTTCCTTTTGCTTGTTTGGTTTTTGCTTTTTTGGGGCTTCCTTTAGGAGCTTCAACAAAAAAGGGGGGGAGAACAAGCGGTTTCACTATAAGCTTGGGAATAATCTTGATTTATTATGTTTTGATTACTGCAGGGGAAAAGATGGCTATGGACGGCAAAATTTCTATTTTAATCGGGATGTGGGGTCCTGATATACTCCTGGCACTTGTGGGACTCTACCTTTTCAGCAAGTCATTAAAAGAATCTCCGTTTTTTTCTGGTCTTTCCCGTTTTTTTAAGAAAAAGAACAAAGGCATTTCTTCTCCGAAGAAAAGGAGACGCCTCTTGAGATGGCCTCACCTTTCCCTTCGGTTCCCAAACATCTTGGACCGCTACATCGTTAGAAAATATTTGGTCATTTTCTTGCTTGTCTTTTTGGCTCTTGTATCCATTTCTGTGATTATCACATTTTTTGAACGGATTGATAATATCTATGAGCACGACAAGCCAATTTTTCTCCTTTTGGAATATATTCATTACAGCATCCCAGAATTTGTTCATTATATTCTTCCTGTCACTGCACTGACCGCAACTCTTTTGAGCTTGGGCCTTTTAACCAAGTCCAATGAGATAACGGCTATGAAAACCTGCGGTATCAGCCTTTATCGGATTGTCCTTCCTGTGATCCTTTTGGCCTGTATGGCCAGTTTTTTTTCTTTCTATCTTCAGGAGAATGTGCTTCCCTATGCTAACAAAAAAGCCGAAGAGACTTGGAACAAGATTAATGATGTTCCTCCCCGGAGCTACGGTTATTTGGACCGGCGCTGGGTTCTGAGTCGGAATAAAGATAGGATTTATTATTATAATTATTTTGATCCAAAAGAATCTGTTTTTAGCAAGCTTTCTGTTTATGATATCGACCTCTCTTCGTGGTCATTTAAAAGAAGAATCTATTCTGAAAAGGGAAATTTAAGAGGAGAAAATCTTTCCTTGATAAATTGTTGGTATAGAGAATTCGAAAATGGCAGGCCAGTAAAATTCGAAAGAAAAGAGGAAATGGATATCGCTCCGGTTGAAGAAAAGAGCTATTTCTTGAAAGAGTGGAAAGAGCCAGATCAGATGAGCTATGGAGAACTCAAAAACTACACAGAAGAGATTGGAGAGAGGGGCTTTGAAACCGTGAAGTTTAAGGTTGCTTTGAATTATAAATTATCTTTTCCCCTAGCCAGTTTAATCATGACTCTGCTTGGAATTCCTTTTGCTTTTTCCATGGGAAAAAGAGGGACTTTGGTGGGCATCGGTTTAAGCATGGGTATCGCAATGATCTACTGGGGAGCGATTGGGCTTTTTAAAAGCCTTGGCGATGTAAATTATTTGAATGCTTATCTGGCTGCCTGGGGGCCGAATTTAATTTTTGGCCTGATCGCTCTCTATCTGATTTTCACTTTGAAGACATGAAAATAGCTAGTGTCCTGTCATCTATGTAATGTCGCAAAGATGACCGTCATTCCCGCGGAAGCGGGAATCCAGAAGCTGGCTAATGGTACAGGCATGGGGCGATATTTCCAGATTCGCTAGAAAGATTAAAGACTTTACAATTCTCAAATCTGAGGAGTTATCATTAATAGAAGAAGCCTACGAAATTTATAGTGCTCTTCCAAAAGGTAGGGGAGGCAAGAAGATTGCAGAAAACTTTAATGTATTCATTCCTTTGGCAAAGAAATTACATGCCTTAAAGAGTGGTAAGGGACAATATAGGAGAAAATCTCAGAGCCTCACCATAA
>JAUWYH010000065.1 GCA_030615975.1 Candidatus Aminicenantota bacterium | reverse complement strand
GAGAAAATTATAGATTTATAGGAGCAGACTCTTATTATTTAGCAGATTATGCTACTAATCATACTTATGATGATGACGGAAACGAGATAACTGGTAGTAGAGAAGCTGTCCTTGAAATTTTAAATGAAAAGAATATATCCTTCCCAACATACTGAGGAAAATAATATTCTCTCATCAACCATTTATTCTCTCTTATCTTAAATTCATCAATTGGTTTTCCCTTTTTAAATGGATCTTCTGAGAAGAAAATTCTCACATCCAGAGATTTCTTCTCCAAATCAGGATGAGATGCTATAATAGGAATAATTATAAACGGCTTCTCAATAGATTGAGTATAACCAGCTTCTTTTTTCGACCATCTATACTCTCCCATAGGACCTTCTTCCCACTTATAAAACCCATAATCTTGTTTCCACCCAAACTTTTTTGTCCTCGAAGGTAAAGAAAAGGATGTCACTGAATGATATAAAGATACACCAAAATAAATTAGAATTATTCCCACAATGATCATCTTCTTCCATTTTAACCATTTGATTACCTTAAGCTTTATAGCTCTATTGCCTTTTTTCTTTAACTCACTTGGTGCCTCTTGACTAGTCAATAATTTATTATCAACTGATTCCAGGTCATTCGTCACTATCCCGCTGTTTCTTGCTTCAGCTATAATCATTGCTAAAAAGAAAAAAAATGTAAAACATATCTCCGGAAAATTAATATGAAATCCAACCATGGAGATGATTAAGAAAGAGATAAAGGCAGAATAAACCCCAATCATCCTATAACTTATAGGCCTTTTTGGATATGTAAATGTTCTTTTTAATCTTCTATACATTTTTTTTACAATAATTACAATGAATGCAATAAACGGAATAAACCCTATTAATCCCATCTCTGCCAATATATGCAAAAACAAATTTTGTGCTGTATCAACCTTAGCTCCCCAAGGCAGCTTTCCTCCTTTTTGATAAAATTCTTGAGATTCCAGAGGAACAATAGAATGCTTTTTGTAAAAATTAGGAAGCTCTACCACATATGCTCCAATCCCAACTCCTGTTAACGGATAGTTCTTTATCATTATTAAAGCTGATTTCCAGTGAGTATATCTGTATCTAAATAAATCTTCCCATTTAATCGATGATTCCAATCCCGATAATTTCTTATAAAAATGATTTATAGAGTCATAAATTGTTACTGTGTCATAAGCTGGATGCTGTGGATAATAAAAATAAGCTGCAGCAAAAATTAATAAAAAAATGAAAACCAGACTAAGTGCAATTTTCATTCTTCTTTTTCTTAATCTATAGACTTTCAAGATCACTAAAAAAATAAATAAAATCAAAGCTAATAAAAAACCGCCAATACCTGCTCTCGAATTAAGTGTTGGAAAAATATACAAAGCCAATATTAAAATTACAAAAAAAATTATTTTTTTAATAAGTTTACTATCTAAAATATTTCCAATTATTAAAGGCAAGATAAAAACTAAAAAAATTCCAAATGAATTTCTATCAGTAAATAATCCAATATTTCCCAATCCAAATGGATTTCCAAAATCAGGTTTATAACTATACTGAACTAAAGAAATTATTTCTGAAAGGAAAAAACCTAATATAAGAAAATATATCCCCCTATAAAAAAAACTAATTTTATTTTTTTCTTTCATTAGAATCATAAAAAATAAATATCCAGAGATTAGAATTAAAAAACCAAACAGTACACTCTGTATTGCTCCCCCAGCTCTTAAACCCAAATAATTTATTATCCATTCATGAATCGAAGATCTCTTGAATGGAAAGAAGTCTGAATACCTTAAAAATGATATTAAAAAAGAGATAATCAGCAAGATTATAAATATATTCAAATAAAAATAATTACTTCGAAAAAATTCAAACTTATCTTTCTTCGCAAAAGTACTAAATAAGTAGGCTAAAAAAATTACAATAAAACTTATGATTAATGGATTTATTCCCCTAATGCGGAAGAAATACGGAAGAGTATTTATTGTTGGGATTAAGGATAAAAATATAAATATTCCTATTTTTGGTTTTATTAAAGTTATTGTAAATAAAAATGATAATAAGAGTACAAGAATAAGCTGAAATTCTCTTATTAAAGGAACATATCTTACATAAAAAAAATAAAATAAAATAATACAAAATATCAAGGTTAAGAACTGCACAAGAAATTTAATGGGTTTCATGGGTTTCCTATTTACATTATATCTCATTATAAACAGGTTTCATTCTATATAATGATAATTTAAAAATGGGGAATAGCGAAAAATCAGGTGAAATTCACTTCCGACCGATAGAATAATATTCAAACCCAAGCTCTCTCACAGTCACAGGCTCGAAGATATTCCTGCCATCGATGATAATAGGATTGGCCATCACTTCCTTAACCTTCCTCAAATCCAGCTTCTTAAACTCATCCCATTCAGTGATGAAAAGTAAAGCATTGGCGTCCTTTGCCGCCTCATATGACGATTTGGCGTATAGAAGCTGAGGTTGTTCTTCAGGAAAAACCTCCTTCATATTCTCCATGGCCTTTGGATCATACAGGCGAAGAAAAGAGCCTTCTTTGATAAGCTCTTGAATGACTTTAACACTGGGGGCTTCCCTTATATCATCAGTCTCTGGCTTAAAGGAAAGGCCCAAAACTGCAATCTTCTTGTCTTTTAAAATCCAAAGAGCTTTCTTTATTTTTTCCACATAAACACTTATCCTCTCCAAATTGATTCTATCCGCTTCTTTCAGTAAATTCATGTTGATACCTAAATCTTCTCCAATCTTCGTAAGAGCTCTTATATCCTTAGGAAAACAGGAACCTCCATAGCCCAGGCCTGCCCGTAAAAACAAAGGTCCTATTCTGGGATCAAACCCCATTCCTTTGGCTACCTGTTCCACATCTGCCTCTGTTTTCTCGCACATCTCAGACATAAGGTTGATATAAGATATTTTTAAAGCTAAGAAAGAATTAGAGGCATGCTTGATGAGTTCTGCGGTATCGATATTAGTGATGAGGATGCGGTCTTTGAATTTCTCATAGATTTTTTTCAGAATATCTTTAGCCTTGTCTGTCTCCGCTCCTAGGATTATACGATCAGGATTGAGAAAATCTGAAACAGCCGAACCTTCCCTCAAAAATTCAGGGTTGGAGGCAACATCAAAATCAATTTCGCTTTTCTTATAGAGGCTTATGGTTCTCTTTATCCACATCGAGGTTTTAACTGGAACAGTACTCTTTTCTACTACCAGCTTATAGGCATTTAGGTTCTCGGCTACCTTTCGGGAAACTTCTTCCACAAAAGACATATCAGCACTTCCATCTTCTCTTTGAGGGGTACCGACGCAGACAAAGAGGACATCAGAGGAAAGGATGGTCTTATTCAAGTTACTGCTGAAAGAAAGATTTCCTTGCTTTAGATTTTTCTTCAACATTTGGTCAAGGCCAGGTTCATAGATATGAGTAATTCCACGGGAGGCCATATCGATTTTCTCTTCGACAATATCAGTTCCCGTGACTTCATGACCTAGCTCTGAAAGGCCCACGGCCGTTACCAAGCCTACATAACCCGTCCCAATAATACCAATTTTCATAGCCATCTCCTTTCTTTAAGCCTTTTTTACATTTTTTCTCTTCTTTTTTATGGCATTCCTGGTATCGATGATAAGTGATGAGTTTTTCACAATCCAGCCGTAATCATAAACAGAATGATCCGTGGCGATAATCACTGCATCAAACTTTTTTAATTTTTTTTCGTTCAAGGCCACTGACTCTAACTCCAATCCGGGATAGTCTCTGTGTCCAAAGGAGCGAGGGACGTAAGGATCGTTATAGGAGATTTTCGCTCCTTTTTTCTGCAGCAGGCTGATAATTTTGAGTGAAGGAGATTCTCGCTGGTCATCAACATCTTTTTTGTACGCAATACCAAGGATCAATATCTTGGCCCCCTTGATGGATTTTCCCCTTTCGTTTAATGCTTCAATTGTCTTCGAAACAACATGATAAGGCATTCGAGTATTAATTTCTCCTGCTAGCTCAATAAATTTTGTCGCATAGTCGACTTCCTTTGCTTTCCAGGTCAGATAAAAAGGATCAACAGGAATACAATGGCCCCCATAGCCAGGGCCAGGGAAAAAAGGAAGGAAACCGAAAGGCTTGGTGGAAGCCGCCTCGATCACTTCCCAAATGTCTATTTCCATCAATTCAAAAATAATCTTCATCTCATTGACCAAAGCAATATTGACAGAACGAAAAATATTTTCTAAAAGTTTTGTTGCTTCAGCCACTTTAGGCGAAGAAACGGGAATGGTCTTCACTACAACATGATCATAAAGAGCCTGAGCCACCCTCCTGCAACTGGCTGTTACACCTCCCACAACCTTTGGGATTTTTGCTGTTGTGTACTCTTTATCGCCCGGGTTTTCTCTCTCTGGAGAATAGGCGAGGAAAAAATCCTTTCCAACTTTAAAGCCTTTTCTCTCAAGAACAGGAAGCATTTTTTCTTCTGTGGTTCCAGGATAAGTTGTACTCTCCAAAACCACAAGTTGTCCCTTCCTCAAATTTTTCGAGATCACTTCAGTTGTATCAAGGACAAAAGTTAAATTTGGGTTTTTGTGCGAATCTAATGGCGTGGGAACACATATGATGATCACATCTACTTCATTCAAGGCCTTAAAATCAGAAGTGGCCCTAAATTTCTTTTCTCTGATATAGTGCTTAAACCCTTTTGTCGTTACATGTTTTATATAGCTTCTCCCCTGATTCAGCATCCTGACCTTCTTTGGGTCAATATCAAACCCTAGGACTCGAAATCCCTTGGCTAAAAATAATTTGAGTAGAGGAAGTCCCACATAGCCTAGACCGATGATACTGATATAAGCTTTTTTGGCTTTTATCTTCCTCTCCAGACTCAGTGCTCTTTCGTTCATTACTCTTTCCTTTCCTGATACAATCTTATGGTTTTTTCAAGACCTTCTCTGAAAGTAACTCCCGGTGAATATTTTAACATTTTCTTTGCCTTCGAGATATCAGCATAAGAATGCTTGACATCTCCCGGACGGGGCTTTTCATATAAGGGCTTGATATTTTTTCTTATTATTTCATTTATTCTTTCCACCAGAAAATTTACTGTGGTTCTTTCTTTACAAGCCACATTAATAACAACCTCTGTAACATCTTCAGCCTTTGCGGCCAAAATATTGGCTTCCACAACATTCGAGACAAAAGTGAAATCCCTTGATTGTTCTCCATCACCGAAAATTATGGGTTTTTCTCCTTTGAGCATTTTGTCAATAAAGTTTGGAATCACCGCTGCATACTGAGAAAAAGGGTCTTGACGGGGACCAAATATATTGAAGTAGCGGAGGCAGATGGTGGAAAGGCCATAAATCTGGCTGAAAATCCGGCAGTACATTTCTCCCACAAGTTTGGTTATAGCATAGGGGGAGAGAGGGGCTGCTTCTATATTCTCATTTTTAGGAAGTCGAGGGTCATTGCCGTAAACAGAAGAAGAGGAGGCAAAAACAAATTTCTTGATGTTTGCCTCTCGTGAAGCCAGTAAAAGATTTAAAGTGCCCATGATGTTAATTTCGCTGATGAGGAGAGGATCCTTAATAGAAAGTGGCACAGAGGGCAAGGCTGCTTGATGTAAAACAAAATCCACTCCTTCTAAAGCGCGTCTGCATGTCTTGAAATCTCTGATATCTCCCTCGATGAATTCAATTTTATCGAGAAAAGAAGTGATGTTTTCTCTTTTGCCTGTTAAAAAATTATCAATAACCCTGACTTCTACTCCCCTTTTGACAAGCTCCTCAGCTATATTGGAACCAATAAATCCAGCTCCTCCAGTAACTAAATATTTTTCCATTTTACAATTTTTGTTTTACCCTTATTACGCCTTGCGTTTTCCGTTTTACGATTTACGATTCTCCAGTAATTACCTTTCCTCCTAAATCATCTGGAACAGGAATTCCCATGGCGTGAAGAATGGTGGGGGCAATATCCAAAATATGGGCGTTCTTTCTTTTTTTCCTGGGAATTTGAGGGTCATAGAGAATATATATCCCATCCTGGGCGTGGACAGCATCATCAGGTCCTGTATCATTCTCCAAAAGATATTTAGTTTTGTGGCCTAAAGTCCCTGCTGAACGCCAGAATAAATCATCAAAATAGACCATCAAATCCGGATAATCTCCTCTTGTTTCCTCAAAGTATTCCTGAGGCTTTAATATACATGTCTTCCATTCTTCTCCTTCTGGACCCTTCACCGTCAGCAATTTCTCGGCTAAAGCATCCCTTTCCCTTTCATAGTCTTCAGGAGAAATTATGCCTTGAATCTCCCTGCCTTCGATGTTCAGGAAAAGACGAGCATAGTAACCGCCCCATCCCCAAGCTCTGGAACGAGACCAATCGATTTCAACCTCATCAAGGCTTACAGGCGATTGAGGCTTTTCTTTGACGACAAGATCTCCCTGTTCTATCAGCCATTCATTGATGCAAAAAGCTCCTTTCATCCTTTTGGCACCATGGTCAGAGACAACTAAAACAGCGGTATTCTTATCTATGTTGGATAGAAGCTCTCCGATTTTTTTATCCAAATCTTTGTAATAATCCAAAATAGCATCTTCGTATTTATTGCCTTTGATGTAAAGATGATGGTCTGAATCCATGTATTTCCAAAAAGCATGCTGAATTCTATCCACTCCAATCTCCACAAACATGAAAAAATCCCAGGCCTTCTGACGAATAAGATAATTCATGACATCAAACCTTTTCGCTGTCATCTCGTAGATTTGCTCTAACAGCATGTCCTTCTCATCCGTTCTGAAGACAACATCAAAGATATAGGGACCAAATCTTTCCTCTATTTCCTGCCTGAGCTCGGGAGGATAGGTGTATTCCTTTTCATTACCTGGAGTGATAAAGCAGCTTATTAAATTTCCATGGACAGATGGGGGAGGATACGTGGGAGGAACACTCACCAAGCAACTTCGACCGCCCTTCTCCCCAATTAAGTCCCAGACGGTTTTTTCTTTTATGGATTGAGAAGTGGCAATCCAGATGTCTCTGTAAGAATAATCTTTTCGATGTCTGAAACCATATAGACCAAGCCTTCCTGAATCTTTCCCCGTGCACATCACCATCCATGCAGGTATAGTGATGGGAGGATCTGAACTTCTTAAATTTCCGTAGAGGCCGTTCTCGATCAGCTCTCTGAGTACGGGCAATTCTTCCCGACGATCAAAAACAATTTCAGCTGGTGCACAATCCAATCCAATAACTAAGAATTTTTTATCCATAAAAGGCCTCTTTTTCTACTCGACAAGATGAGCTCTTCGTAAGAAGCAATGTAATTTCTTTTCTAGCCTTTCTCGCTTTTCTCGCTTTTTTCGTTCTAATCTATATACCCTAAAGCTTTCAATCTTTCTTTTACTTTTTTCTCATCCTCTTTGCTTAATGGTTGTTGTGTCTCTTCCTCTTTGGAAAGACTCTCTCTTAAAACTTTAGTGATATAGCTCGAAACAGATGTGATTTCTGAATTCTTTATTTTTTCCTCTATCTTTTTATACAAGGATGTGGGAATGGAAATAGTTGTAAATTCTTTTTCCATGTTTATCTCCTTATCTCAATTGATTATTTGCGGAAAATCGATGATATACCTTCAAAAAGAATGACTTTGTTTTAGATAGTATCAATTAAATGTGATTTATACACCTTCTTATCCTTTTTTTCAAGCTTACCTTTTTGTTCGTCAATTCGAAGTTAAAATTTCCTGCATCTTTTTATGGAAAAATTGAATAATCATTATTCAGGATACTGCCCACA